>JAKAFG010000025.1 GCA_021818125.1 Pseudomonadota bacterium
CCGCCGCTGCCATCAATGCCGGCTTTCTGGTGATCTCCGCTCTGGGCATTATTTATATTCTCTCCCGCCTCGACCGCTGGGGCCGGATTCCCCTGCAAAGCGCAGGATTTGGTCTGATGTCTCTCGGGCTGGGACTGTTCGCGCTGTGCTCCTGGAATGGCTGGATTGCCGGGATTTACGCGGGTGCTGCGGTCTATTCCCTGGGCGTGGGCATCGGTCCGGCGGTAACGGTTTTTGCGCTCGCCGTAGAAATTTTTCCGACGGAATTGCGTGCCAGCGCGGCCGGGTTGGCGACGGGGCTTTCCCGCCTGGGTGCCTTCATTTCGGCGGTGTTATTTCCTGTTTTTGAAAAAAGCTGGGGAATTCCTTTGGTACTGGTGGTGATGGCCATCGTGGCCCTGCTGGGGATGCTCGCCACCCTGATCTATGGGGTGGAATCACGACAGAAAAGCCTGGAAGACCTGGAACGCGTGGATGAACAGGTGGCAACACCCTGATCGTATTGGTTTTCTATTCAAAGCTCCAAGTGCGCACTATGCGCAACGGGGTAGGCGGGGACTGCCAGATGGCGGGTAAAGCCGGAAAGGGCGCCGCCTCCCGAATGATCGTATCGACGGCGTTTACCAGCGCGACGTTTTTCGATCCTTGCCGCATCTCAATCTGCATCAGTTGCCCGTCAGGGGCGATAGTGACGGCGACAACGACGCGTCCCTGAGGCAGGACGGGATGACCTCCCGCAAAGAGATGTTTCTGGGCCAGTGCCATGATTCGACCTTCCCAGTCCTTCAGATAGGCATTCAACGCAACCGCCCGCGCTGCCGGTGACGCCGTTGATGGCACGCGCTCCCGACGGACCGGAAGAATGCCGTCCGGGCTGCGCGGCGCGGGTACCGCGGGCGAGGTAATCTGGGGACGGAGCGGGTTCGGCGTCAACGAAATTTCCACCAGCGAGCTGACCGGGGTTTTTACAGGCAGGGTTCCCGCCAGACCTCCCAACAACACGAGCCAGACCAGCACGTTGATGACCACGGAGAGCAAGACCCAGGGGAACAGGGTATCGAGGTCTTCCGGTCGCAAACGCAGGACGCGCATCATGCCGACCAGTGCGGCGGCCCCAAACCAACGTATCCGGAACAGAAAACCCGATAGCGGCGCAAAAAATCCTATGGATGATGACGGCAGCGCAGTGGCTGCGCGTCGCGATGGCTTCATCCCAACCAGTCGGCTGCAGCGAGGGCGTAATAGGTGATGATGGCGTCGCCCCCGGCCCTTTTGATGCCCAACAGCGATTCCAGGACACTGCTCTGCAGATCCAGCCAACCAGCCCGGGCAGCGGCCTGCAGCATGCTGTATTCGCCAGACACCTGATACGCCAGCACCGGCAGGTCGCAACGCTCGCGGAGGTCACGGATGATATCCAGATACGCCATGGCGGGCTTCACCATCACCATATCGCAACCCTCCTGAATATCCAGTGTCATCTCGCGAAACGCCTCACGCCGATTGGCCGGATCCATCTGATAGCCTTTGCGGTCCCCGAACTGGGGCGCGCTGTCGGCCGCATCGCGGAAAGGGCCATAAAAAGCGCTGGCGTATTTGACCGCATAGGAAAGAATGCTGACCTGCGGATGCTGCGTAGCATCCAGCGCCTCGCGGATAGCCATCACCATGCCGTCCACCATGCCCGAAGGAGCGACGACGTCCACCCCCGCTTCTGCATAAGAGATAGCCTGCCGCTGCAGGTTTTCCAGGGTGGCGTAATCGTCACGATCACCGCCCGCATCCAGGACACCACAGTGGCCGTGGGCGGTATATTCGCAAAAGCAGGCATCGGCAATGATCAGAAGTTGCGGATATTCGGCGCGAATGGCGCGAATGGCCCGTTGTACCAGCCCCTCCGCCTCCCAGGAGGCGGAGCCGGTGGCGTCCTTGCAATGATCTTCAACGACGCCGAACAGCAGCACCCCGGAGACGCCCCGCGCCGCGGCCTCCGCGCAGAGTTGCAGCGCCGAGTCGATGCTGTGGCGGAAAACGCCGGGCATGGAGGAGATTTCCGTACGGACGCCATCGCCTTCCACCAGAAAGATCGGCAGGATGAAATCCGCCGCGCGCAGATGATGCTCACGCAACATCCGGCGCATGGCCGGATGGCGACGCAGGCGGCGGGGCTCGTGGCGGGACGGCAGATTAAGCAAGTTCATGTGACAGGCTCCAGACCTTGCGCCCATACGGTCAGCGCCGTCAGCATACCAGCCGCACTGGCTTCCGGAGCAATCCAGGGGGCGGGCAGGCCGACCGTGGTGACGGCGTCGGCGGTGAGGGGGCTGATGGCGATAATGGGCGTGTTCTTCAGCCAGCGTTGACCCAGCCCCCCCACCATCTGATAGAAATTATTGAAGATCTCCGGGCTGGTCACGGTGACGGCATCCAGCTCGCCGCGCGCCCAGGCATGCAACAACGGCGTCGGGTTGGTGCCGGGCAACTGGCGTCGGTAGCAGAACACTTTGTCGATGACCGCCCCTCGCTCGCCCAGCGCCTTCTCCAGCAACTCCCGGCCCTGATCACCGGCAAACAGCGCGATGCGCTGTCCCTGCACGGCCACCAGCTCCGGACTCTCCAGCAAACCCTCGGAGCTGAACCTCTGGGGGACCAGATCGACCTGCAGACCAAACTCACGCAGCGCCTTGGCGGTCTCCCGCCCCACCGCAGCAATACGCGGTCCCGCCGGCCAGGACAGGTTGCGGCTCTGCAAGCGGCTGAGGGCAAAAGCGACGGCGTTGCGGCTGGAAAAAATCACCCAGTCATACGCCACAAGCTGATGCAAAGCGTCATCCAGAGACTGCCAGTTCTCCGGCGCCTCGATCTGTACGGCGGGGAACAAAATGGGGCGCGCGCCTTGCGCCTGCAACAGGGTCAGCATCTCGTCGGCCTGCGCGCGCGGCCGGGTGACCACGATGCCTTTGCCTTGCAGTGCGGTGCCGTTCATGTGTTTCGGACATCCTCGATAATCTCTGCCGCCCCTTGCGCGACCAGCGCCGCAGCGACGGCCATGCCGAGGGCAACGGGGTCGCTGCCCTTCGCCTCGGCATGGAGTACCCGGCGGCCATCCGGAGTGGCGACCAGCCCGCGCAGGAGCATTTGCGGCCCCTGCCATTGGGCCAGGGCCGCCACCGGCAGTCGGCAATCCCCGCCCAGCACCCGATTCATGCTGCGCTCAGCCAGCACGCAGTCGTGGGTATCGGCATCGGCCAGCGGGGCCAGCAGTTCACGGGTCCGCCGATCGTCGCTGCGCGCCTCAATGCCTATGGCCCCTTGCCCCACTGCAGGCAGAGAGCAGTCAATATCCAGCAGGTGGGTGATACGATCCGGCAAGCCCAGGCGTTTAAGGCCCGCGGCGGCAAGAATGATCGCCTCATAATGCCCCTCATCCAGCTTACGCAGGCGCGTAGCGACATTGCCGCGCAAGTCATCGACCCGCAGATGGGGGTAGCGCTCCAGTAATTGCGCCCGCCGCCGCAGGCTGGAACTTCCTACCCGCGCGCCTTCCGGCAGGGCATCAGGGTGCAGAAAGGCATTGCTGACGAAGGCATCCCGGACATCTTCCCGGGCCATGATGGCGACCATCTCCAGACCATCAGGCTGCTGCGCAGGCACATCCTTCATGGAGTGCACGGCAATGTCCACCCGCTGCTGCTGCAGGGCATCCTCAATTTCCTTGACGAAAAGGCCTTTACCGCCCAGCGCATGCAGGGGCGCATCCAGAAGAATGTCGCCGCTGGTGGTCATGGTGATGATCTCGACGGTCATTGCCGGGTGATGCCGCAACAGAGCGGCGCGGACATGCCCTGCCTGCCAGACGGCCAGCGGGCTGGCGCGGGTACCAATGCGAAGGTGGTGCGGCATATTTGGTCGGCGGCTCTAATGATGATCAGGAGAAGAATAGGCTATTCACCTTAACAGCGCGGTTTTTTCTGTCAAGGGCGATTCGGCAAAGCTCCTCGCGAAATGGGGGTCACCACCACCCTCTCGCGCAGCGCCTGCGCCATCTTGGGACCAACAACTGCGGCAAGGGAGGCCGGTCCGGGAAAGGGACCGTGCGCCTCCCGGAAAGCGACGATCGCGGCGGCGCGTTTTTCGCCAATGCCGTGCAGACAGCGCAACTGGGCCACATCGGCGTGATTGATGTCGACGGGAGCCGGACAATCTTTAGCGGCGGCCAACGCCCCACCGCTCGCGCATATCGTGCATAAGGCCGATAAAGGTAGCCACAGGCCCCTCCAGGACGTTTTTAACAGACGCTTAGCCCCGCAACGCCGCGCGTATCCTATCCCCCATCGCCGCCAACGCCTCCACCGGCGTATCTTTGGCATTGGCGAAATTCAGGTCGGGGATGGCATTCATGGGAATCAGGTGCACATGGGCATGCGGTACTTCCAGCCCCGCCACCATGACCCCAACCCGCTTGCAGCCGGTGACCTGCTCCAGCGCGGGCACGACGCGTTTGGCAAAGGGCAGGAGCCCGGCCAGGGTCTCGTCATCCAGCGTGAAAATATAATCATGCTCGATTTTGGGGATAACCAGGGTGTGCCCCGGCCGCACCGGGCGAATGTCGAGAAAGGCCAGATAACGATCGTCTTCCAGCACTTTCTGCGCCGGGATTTCACCGTTGATGATGCGGGTGAACAGGGTGCTCATGCGTCCTCCTTGAGAGTGGCCAGAACGGCCTCGGCGGCATCCAGAGTGGCGGCGATCTCGGCGTCGCCGTGGGCCGCCGAGAGGAACCCCGCCTCATAGGCACTGGGAGCGAGATACACCCCGCGCGCCAACAGGCCATGAAAAAAGCGAGCGTAGCGTTTACTGTCGGCGGCCATCACCGCATCAAAACCGCGCACCGGCTGTTCCGCAAAGAACCAGCCGAACATGGCCGGCACGTAATTGATCTGCATGGGCACGCCCGCAGCTTCCGCCCGCTCGGCCAGGCCCTTGCAGAGCACTGCCGTCTGCGCCGCCACGCGCTCATGGAAACCCGGCACCGCCAGCAGCCGCAGGGTCGTCAGGCCGGCGGCCATGGCCACCGGATTACCGGACAGGGTCCCCGCCTGATACACCGGCCCGGTGGGTGCCAGATATTCCATCATTTCCCGCGGACCACCGACGGCACCCACCGGCAGACCACCGCCGATGATCTTGCCCAGCGTGGTCAGATCAGGCCGCACCCCGTAGAGCGCCTGCGCACCACCCACAGCCACCCGGAATCCGGTCATCACTTCGTCAAAAATCAGCACGCACCCGTATTGATCACAAACGGCGCGCAGCCCTTCCAGAAAGCCGGGCTCCGGCGGCACGCAACCCATATTGCCGGCCACCGGCTCGACAATGATGGTCGCGACATCAAAACCAAACTGCGTCATCATTTCCTCCACTGCGGGGAGGTCGTTATACGGCAGCACCAGGGTATCCTGACTCACCTCGCGCGGGACCCCCGCGCTGGAGGGCTGGCCAAGGGTCAGCGCCCCGGAACCGGCCTTGACCAGCAGACTGTCGCTGTGGCCGTGATAATTACCCTCAAACTTGAGGATCTTGTCGCGCCCGGTGTAGCCGCGCGCCAGGCGAATGGCGGTCATCACCGCCTCGGTGCCGCTGGAAGTCATGCGCACCGACTCGATGCCCGGTACCAGCGCGCAGACCAGCTCCGCCATTTCTACCTCGATGGCAGTGGGTGCACCAAAGCCAAGGCCCTTGTCCACCTGCGCATGCACCGCCGCCAGCACTTCCGGGTGGCTGTGGCCGTGAATCATCGGTCCCCAGGAACCCACATAATCGATATAGCGCTTGCCTTCCACATCCCAGAAGAACGGCCCTTCGGCATGGTCGATGAAAATCGGGTCACCGCCCACACCGCGAAAGGCCCGGACCGGCGAATTCACCCCGCCCGGAATGCATTGCTGCGCCGCGTTGAACAGCGCGTGTGAAGTCTGCGTCATCATCACTCCTTACGGTTACTGAACAGAGCGGTAAAGCGTCGTGCCGCCCCTTCCACATTCTCTGCGCCAAAAACGCCGGAAATCACCGCCAGGGCATCCGCACCTGCCGCGATCAATGCACCCCCATTGGCCTCCGTGATGCCGCCGATGGCCACAATGGGCAGATCAATAACCGCACGCGCCGCCGTCAGGACATCCACACTGACCACCGGTGCCTGCGGTTTGCTGGGAGAGGCGAAAAAGGACCCGAACGCCACGTAGTCCGCCCCCAGCGCCGCCGCCTCCTGCGCCTGCCGCACCGATCCATAGCAGGAAACCCCGACGAGTATGGCGCGACCGAATTGCGCACGCAACGCTGCCAGGGGTACATCCTCCGCCCCCACATGGAGGGCGGGAGCCGCGACAGCCTGCGCCAGCAGGGGATCATCATTGACGACGAAAAGGGCGTTGTACTGCGCGCAAAGCTCCCGCAAGGCTCCCGCCTGCCGCCGCCGCCGCGTTGCATCGGCCACAACCTCGCCCTTGTCCCGATATTGCAGAATACGCGCACCCCCGCGCAGCGCCGCCTCGGCCCGCGCCAGGAAAACGGGCTCCGGCATCAGGCGCGCTTCGGTGATCGCATACAGCCCGGAAATAAGGGGGTTCTGCCCGGCCATCCTATTCCTCTCGATACCCGCGCGCCCAAAAGAACCGGTCCGGAAAATACTGTCCCTTCCCCAGCGGGTACGCGTGGACCAGACAGGCATGGGTGAAATCCAGTGCCCGCCCCACGGCCTCTTCCATGGCTAAATTCAGCGCCAGACCCGCCGCCAGCGCGGCGGCCAGGGTACATCCCGAACCGTGGTAGCGATGGGACAGACGCGGCTGCCGGAAGGTGCGCTGCAAGGTCTCACCATGAAACAACGTATTCTCCAGCTCCGGCCCCTCGCCGTGACCCCCGCTGATCAGTACCCACTCCGCCCCTTGGCGATTGAGCCGGGCACCTGCCGTGGGCAAATCGCCGGCACCGGACAAGGCCAGTGCTTCCGGGCCGTTGGGCGTCATCACCGTTACTTGCGGCAGTAATTGGGCGACCAAGGCTTCGCGTAATCCCGCCTCGGCCAGGGCCGTGCCACCTCCGGCTGCCAGTACCGGATCAAGCACCACGGGAATCTGCGGATAATCCGCCAGCAGCGCGCTCACCGCCGCCACCATGGCCGCGCTTCCCAGCATCCCGATTTTGATGACTTGTGCGGACATATCCTCCAGCACCGCACGGGCCTGCGCTACGGTATTCTCCGGATTCACCAGCGTATAGGCACGCACATTCACCGAATCCTGAACGGTCAGCGCCGTCACCGCCGTGCAGCCATGCACACCCAGGCTGGCCAAGGTCAGCAAGTCGGCCTGCAAGCCCGCACCCGCACTGGGATCAGAGCCGGCAATAGTGAGGACGACGGGCGGAGGCCCCGACGCTTCCGGGTGACAGGATTCCATCCAGAATGAGTCGTACATTATTTCGCCCCGATTGACCTGCTCTCACCCCGGTGCCCAATAGATCTTATTTATAAAAAAACATTTTTCCGATAACACTCTTCCCGCTGAGTTCATGAAGGATGGCAAAAAATACATGCCCACCAAGATATACCCACGCGGTATAGGATATTACCCTATGGACCACAGCAATCTCAGTATATAACACAAAATCGTTTGACTGCAGGCCAAGTATCGAGTTCCCGCGAGGTAAAACCAAAAGCAACAGCATTCCAGTTAACGCCATCAATGTAAAAGACATTATTCCAATTCCATGCCAGAACCCTGATAGCCCAACGGTGTTACCGCCCTCTGGGAGAATATGTTCCCCTAAATTTTTTATATCCTTAACAATGTGCTGCATGCCCGCGCGATTCCATGGGAACAGAATAGAGAACTGCGACGCGGTGTATATCCATAACCATTCCAACAAAATAATAATCGTTGACGCAATACCAACATATTCGTGCACATATAGATATAACTTCGTACGCGGGTCATGAACCACCAACCCAAGAAACATCTGACCAGTCAATACGATAGCCATAACAAAATGTATTATCTTCGTCGTATTATCAAATTCGGTTACGCAACCCTTCGCTGTGATGCCGACATCTCCATTTGACATTTTAATTACCTCTCTGTCTACTAGCGACGATCGCAACGTCGCGAGCTAACACTCGATGTTTTTATATGCATACAGTCCATATAATACGATTTTGGCTTTTCATAGTTACATACCGATGGACTTTTTGATTGTTTCCATTGCCGCCAACGGGTTTTTTATATACTGCACCATAACCCCTAGATCATCACTAGCAATAATTACGGAGCCGTAATTAAATTTCGATCCAATCCAGGTTTGTTTAATTTTTATGTCGCGAACGGATGTCGCCGGGATGGAAACATTTTGTCGTCGTGCCATTCCGTATTTTACTACCAGGCTGCCATTATCAACAAGACATCTGGTAGTGAGCATTAACGTCGCCAGATTTGCCGCATCAATTACTGATAAGACAATTATTACCGCTCCAATCATTACAAAAAACCCACTACCAAAAACCACAAAGGGAACGCTCACAAGAAATATCAGCAGTGAACCCAAAAAAGCAGATGGTGCTACGTTAACGTCGTCCAATACCACGGCTGTAGTATATTTTACGTCATTCCGCTGTCCAGACATACGTCATCCCCTCACCCAATTTCTTTGTTTTCAAAGTAAAAAAGAGCACCCGAAACAAACCCGATCATTCACCGACACGGCCACGTACCCATGGAAATTACTCGCGCCATTTTATCAAATGCGAGTTGTTCGTAATGCCCTATGCACCAGTCACGTCATTTATGCTAGATCATTTACAGTCCCGGGCATTATCCAGTTTGCTGATCAGGACCCAGTGTGCTGCATATCCCTGCTGTACCTTTGCCAACGGACCTCGAATGTTTACCACCATACCGCAAGGTGTCTGGCTTCCCAATTGTATCGGCTCTGCTTTGCCATGCATGTTGCCGCCCAGTGAAGTTGTCGGTGTCGGCAAATGCACAGGCAGCGGTTCGTGCGCAATTTTCACCGGAATCTGCCGAGAAGAAGGTGTTATTTTACCCATCTCCGCACTATTCGCCAAACCTCTGTACGCAAGTGGTTGCATGTTCTGCGTACTGGCGGTGGTAGAACAGCCGACCAGCAACAAGAGCATGGTAGACGAGAACAGCAGAGGAAAGAGAAAACTGATATTCCTTGGATAATTATAATTTTCCATACGAATGGAGCCCCGATAAAAATAAATTAACACCCAGAAAACAGAATGACACAATCCACAGACTAAGAAACGACCACCAGGCCATATTCGTGCCTCGCCATCCCTTCACCGTGCGGGCATGCAGATACCCGGCATAGTTTAGCCACACAATAAGCGACCATGTCTCTTTGGGATCCCACGACCAGAACCCGCCCCACGCCTGAGCGGCCCACACCGCTCCAAGAATGGTGGAAATAGTGAACAACAGGAACCCAAATGTAATGGCCGCATACATGATGTCGTCCATTATCGGCTGGCCAGGAAGAATTGAGGCCAGCCCCCCGCCTCGCTTCTGGGAGGCGCCATCCAGGATATATGCGAAGCCAACGAGCGACGCTATAGTGAAGTTCGCATAGGCTATAAACATCATGGGGACATGTAGCTTTATCCAGAAGCTTTGAAGCGCGGGGATCAGTGGCTGTATTTTGTCCATGTTCTGAGCGAAGGTGATCCACAAGAAAAATAGCACCGCAACGCCGACGAGGGGCATCACAAATGCTCCCAATGCTTTCGCCTTATATCGCGATTCGTAGAACAGGTAGAATAGTGATGTTGAAGCGCAGAATAACAACATCACTTCCCATAAATTTCCAACCGGGATATGTCCCCATGACGGATGGCCAATATAGGTCTCTCTCCATCGCACGCCTAAGGCTGTAAATCCCATTATAACACCGAGCCATGCCATGGCCGTACTCGCGGCTGCCACAGAGGATTTATGCGTGAATAAATATACCTCATAACCGATGGTGGCGAACAACAGGAAACCGCTCATCCACAGGGCTGCGGCATCACCCTGGAGAACATACCTCATTAGCCAATTGTTGTCCGGGGTTTGACCAACACTGTACAACCACACGGCAAACAAAGATAACGCAACCACGACATAGGTCACGATTTGAAATGGACGCCAATAAAGACCCGCAGCTATAAGTGCCACATACCAACTTCCCAGGATCACGTACTGCCAATATCCAAATGACTTGGAAAACAACAGCAGTAAAGCTACAGCACCGCCTGTTAATAACAGCGCCCACAGACCATCCATACCTCTACCATGCCAGCCGGGCCGCAAGCCATCATCATTATTTAACCCATCGAAACGAACATGCACACTATTCACTATGTTCTCCTTCGCCCTCAGTTTTTAGGCGCTCGTAAAGAGACTGTATAACATCAGGTATATTGTTCACACTACGGCTACTATGGCCGGTTATCACCACATCGGTACCATCGCTCGCCGCTGTCAACTTCGCCATAACCCGTCGTTGCGGCATATAAAACGACATCATGATGCCAAAAACCAATAAAACACTTCCGATATACAGGAGAATGGTGCCAGGCCATTTTGTAACCTCAAGTCCGGCAGCCCATTTATGCTTATATGCATGCACAGTCATAATAAACGGAACGGGATACGCCTGCAGCTGAGTCATCGCATTCATGGTAGCCTGAAAAAGCCGCGCTTGCTGCCGGTAATTAGCCATGATGGATGGGTAGCTAGTAATTACTAACTTTTTGAAAATCGTTGTCGCAACCGCCATGGTAAGTTTGGTCCCATTCGCTGTGTCATCCTTTAACTGAGTCAAGTAGGACATAAAGAAGTTTATTCCGCCATTGGGTCCGACGGGTATTAGCAGGTATTGAAATTGTGACTGTTTTGTTCGCACTCCCTGCAAAAAATAGTTCTGCCCAGAACGGGTAATTGGAGATACAAACGTCTTAAACTCTGCCGCCTGTCCGGATGAGGTGGACGCAATGTATGTCATGCTGGGTCCGAGATCCACAAACGGGCTGGCATGGCTTGCAGTTACACCTGCAGCCTTTGCGGGTATAACATTATAGAGTGAAAAGGACTTTAGTTTAACCTGATACCCATCATGCACAGTCAAAGTATCACCCATTCGCGCCGTGACATGTTTCGGTGACGCCCCTGGATTCGACAACGAATGGTTGTCTAGGCGCAGCAACGTTCCACCGTCGCTAAAGCTCGCCTGATATATGTCTACCCCACGATATGAAAGTGGATGATTGACTCTAACAACGGCACGTTTTAGTACTTGCCCACGATGGTCCTCTATATATATATCTGATACAAAATTCTTTGGCATTCCGTTTGAGTAATAGGTTATGTCAAACTTATGCAAATATATCACAAATGGCAACGGCTGCACCAAATAGCCATTACCGGATGGGACAAACGCATTGTCAGTTGAATCCCCGGCAGGTAGAGTGACGTTGCCTCTGTACGCAGAGTTATCAAGAGGCAGCGTGGACACTTGTGGCACATCAGATACCGGCTCAGAAAAATTAGTCTCTGGAACGATCGATCCATTCCATAGTTTCCACTTCAGTGGCAGGTTGGCATTGTACATTGCACCTACGCAAAATATCACAATTGCCACATGTGTCAGTATATAACCTGCGCCATAGAAACGCCCACGGACCGATACCAGCGAAGCAGATGTATTCGTAGCCCTAACACGCGGTTCATATCCCGCCGCAGTCATCCATGAAGCAAGGACTGGGGTCGCGTCCGCTAGACGTAGTGAAGTGCGATACACATCCTGCTTGCCCCCGTCACGTCCGTGGTCTCTCCATATATTTACCATGCCCATTATTTTGGTCGGAATGTTTCTTATCAGGCAAGACGCTGTGGAAAGTACTAAGATAGCCAAGATAGCCAAGAACCATGGGGTTCCGTAGACGTCGTAAAATCCAAGAGACTTAAATACAGCAAACCAGAACGGGCCGAACTGGTGGGCATAGTCAGCGTAGGGCTGTGCCTGTGGCAAAACGGTACCGATGATAGAGGCTATTGCCAGCAGGACGAGCAGGGATACCGCGAAACGCATCGAGGTAAAAATAACAACAAATTCCGCCATTCTCTTCTGCATGTGGTACTCTCTATTGCCGCTAGGCCGATCATTTATCTAAAAATATTTCGCATCACTACATACCGCTTCATAACCGCACCAGGCATTCGAAGTACCGATAACTCATTAAGGCATCAGGCGCTGGCTGGTCCAAACCTCGCCATTTTTACGGTACATAAAGCGGTCATGCAAACGGTCCTGTCGCCCTTGCCAGAATTCAAAATAATTTGGCACGAGACGGTACCCCCCCCAACTTTCCTTGCGTGGCACGTCACCGTCCTGGAATCGTGCGCTGAGGGCCAGGACGCGATTTTCCAACTCTGCGCGGCAGGCTATAGGCTGGCTCTGCTCTGACGCCAATGCGCTGATCCGACAGGCCATGGGTCGCTCTTTAAAATACCTTTCTGATAAGTCTTCCTCGACTCGTTCTACTCTCCCAGAAATCCGCACCTGGCGCTCTGTTTCAGGCCAGTAGAAGCATAATGCGGCTTGCGGATTAATCGCCAACTCGACCCCTTTCTGGCTATTACTGTCCGTATACCAGCAATAGCCACGATCGCTAAAATGTTTGATCAGGACATATCGAACCGATGGCTGTCCCTCAGCGCTCGCGGTGGCTAACGCAGCAGCCGTCACATCTCTACACTCAGCTCGAATGGCGTCGTTAAACCAGCATTCGAACTGGCTGACGGGGTTTTCAGATAGATTAACACTACGCAGCGCAACGTTGGAATATTCTCGTCGAATTGCCCGAAGGTCAGTTTCGCTATTGCGGTGCGCATCCTCACGTTCGTCACCTTTAGCTTCAGGCAGGCTCCAGAGGTTTACCAAGATCCTTTTCTTATTGAGCACGCAGCGAAGGGATCGGATCTGACCACGATCCGCCATACTAACGGTTAGTGTGCCAATTCGTTGCGGACTTAAGCCTGTGCTGACTGAAATCTCGCCATTTGTCATAGGGCCGCTTGTAAGTGCCTGCATGACCATCGCACAATCTTTTACAAAGCGTTCGGTCGTGGCTACACCAACCATACTGTAAAACTCCATCCCAAAAATAAGTGCTTTACTTTTATCGCCGCCGTCCGGTTGTACATTACCCCTCCGTTTTACATCATCACGTCTTGCCCAGCATAATGGTGCCACTTATAATTATTCGTCATTCTTACCCATCAATATAGGGGCTACTGTATCATCTGTATTACCAGAATCGGCGTCACGCACTCTCGCTTTTTTCGCCAGAATCGATGTCAGCCCCCCCTTACCTATTAGTCCAGTAATCAATCCGAGATGGCCGTCCTTCCGTTGATAAATGATGTCCGGGAGCTGATCAACTTTGATCTCGTGCAAAAATCCGTTATTTAGTTCTATCTCTCTGATTGTTGCCATATCTCGCGGGGACGGACTATCGAGAATATGGGCAACGTGTGGAAGCGTTACCTGATTTTTATTATCCATATTATCGCCAATAATTCGCTCTACGCTCGACAACTCCGACGCCGGCGATTTGGCCTGTAGTATGTATACAGCCTCTGACATACTACTCGGCTCTATCATAGCTACTGGGACGTAACGAACCGTTAGGCGCCCCTCACTAACGAGGTGTTCTTCAGCGTTATACATGATGTGGCAATATGGGCAATTAGTATCGGTAAAGTCATATATTATGGGCCCGCCGTGGCCTCGCTGAATGTACGTTAGATGGCTGGCCATCATACCCCAAAAACGCGCCGCAGAGACCTCGGATAGCTTAGGTGCCCTGGGTTTGGTTACTCCAGCAAAGACACTCGCCTTACTGGGGATCGCCGACGTCGTTGCCTTTTTTGTACACGCCGATAGTAGCCCTACCATTACTACCATGAGTAGTATTCGCATGGTAAATGACGGCATATCTCCGGCTTTCTGAGTCAATCAAATCACCCATGATCCCATAGCCGGGAGGGGGCTACGTTGATCATCGCTTCACGCCTTGGAGATCAATGGGCTTTCCCTGGGACAGGGAGGTCAGATAACTGATGAGCGCCACCATCTTTGGGCCATCGTAGGATAGCGGCATCCCGTGAAGGCCATTGGTTATACAGGAGTTGACTTGCATCCCCAGCGTTATTACTTTCCCCGCTCGTTCATTATAGCGAGGGAAGCTCGCTGCGGCACCAATAAGGCTTGGAATCTTTTTGCCCGTTGGCAGCATGCCGTCTACACGTCCGCCACCACGGTGGCATGTCATACAGCTATTACCGCCAACTCCCAAGGAAGCTGCGGCGAACAACTGACCCCCCTCATGAATAGCTGCTTGCATTGGCCTCTCAGTCGCTGCCAAAGCCGGGGCTGTAAAGGCCAGTGCAACCACACCCACCACAAGACACGAAATTTTCTGTAAAGTCATAACGTTACGCGGGGTCCCCTGGCGCGGGCGCCAAGGCTGGGTAGCTCGCAGGTATTGTAAAACACCCGCCCTCCCCCGCACCTCCTTTTTGTGCAGCCACCTTGCGGTCACAATAGATTCCGATGCCTTTCGGGTAGTGGCACCGGATCCGCCCACTATTTTCTAACATATCACAAAAATAACTGTTCATACAGCATCGCCTATTCGGTTGGCACGACGCAAAAACCCCTCTCAACGGAGAGGGGTAAAGAGAAGACGGCCATATTACCAATAAGGTTGTTAAGCCGGCTTGGGTGCAAACGCCATACAGTAACCATCAGGCGCCACTGATCCGGCTACAACCTTGCAGCAATGCGGCGCGATAAAGTTCGCGCACACCGAGCATTGGTCTTTACCCTTGGGATGTGGCTGATATTGCAGGGCAGCCTTAGGTGTGGTTCCCGGACACTTTCCAGCCGCATGGGCCGCGCCGATCGGATTTACTCCGGCCACTGCTCCGGCCGCCACTACACCAGCCGTTATGGCGATGCCTTTTAAGACCTGACGACGACTCACGTTCTCAGGCTCGTTCTTTTCGATTCCCTTTTGTTCGTCACTCATGATATCACTCCTTAAAAATAAACAGTTTACCCTTTTGCTT
>JAKAFG010000248.1 GCA_021818125.1 Pseudomonadota bacterium
GAAATCGAACAGGCCTACGATCCCATCGCCGGTATTTTCCTGCCCGACCGCTTCATTCGCGGCACCTGCCCGCGCTGCGGCGCAGCGGATCAGTATGGGGATAGCTGCGAGGTCTGCGGCGCCACCTACAGCCCCATCGACCTTATCAACCCTGTTTCCGCCGTCTCCGGCGCCGTACCCGAGCGCCGCAACTCGGAGCATTACTTTTTTCAGCTCGGGGATTTCAGCGACTTCCTCCAGCGCTGGATTCACAGTGGTACCCTGCAGGAAGAAGTCGCCCACAAGCTCGATGAATGGTTCAGTATCGGCCTGGCCGACTGGGACATCAGCCGCGACGCCCCCTACTTCGGCATTCCCATCCCCGATGCCCCCGGCAAGTTCTTTTATGTCTGGCTGGATGCCCTGCCCGGCTACATGGCCGCCACCCAGCACTGGTGCGCGACCCATGACCGCAATTTCGCCGATTACTGGGGCGCGGACTCCACTGCCGAGATCTACCATTTTATCGGTAAAGACATCATTTATTTTCACGGCCTGTTCTGGCCGGCCATGCTCAAGGGCTCCGGACACCGGCTGCCGACGGGTATATTCGCCCACGGGCACCTGACCGTAAACGGCGCCAAAATGAGCAAGTCGCGCGGCACCTCCATTACCGCCGGGCAGTATCTCCAGCATTTGAATCCCGAATTCCTGCGCTACTACATTGCCACCAAGCTCAACAGCCATGTGGAAGATATCGACCTCAATCTCGAAGACTTCCTGCTCAAGGGCAATGGCGACCTGGTCGGCAAGGTGGTCAATCTGGCCTCCCGCGCGGCGGGTTTCATCCACCGCAGCTTTGCGGGCCGACTGGCCGCTTCCCTGGGCAATGATCAGGCTTTTTATGATGGACTGCTACAGACCCAGGAGGCCATCGGTGAGGCCTACGCCGGGCGAGAGTATGGCAAGGCCATGCGTGACATCATGGCGCTGGCGGATCAGATCAATGCTTATGTGGACCAGAATGCACCCTGGACTTTGGCCAAAGACCCGACCCAACGCGAGGCGCTGCACCGTGTCGCTAGCGTCACCCTGAACGGCTTCCGGGTGCTGATCACCCTGCTCAGCCCCGTGCTGCCGGAGCTATCGCGCAAAGCGCTGAAGTTCCTGCAATGCGAATTGGACTGGGCGGGCCTGACCAAGCCGCTTCTCAATCACCAGATCCAGCCCTACACCCATCTTTTACAACGTATGGAAAAA
The DNA here is from genome assembly GCA_021818125.1 of Pseudomonadota bacterium. Classification (GTDB taxonomy): domain Bacteria; phylum Pseudomonadota; class Gammaproteobacteria; order Acidithiobacillales; family Acidithiobacillaceae; genus Acidithiobacillus. Next base: position 1,240 of record JAKAFG010000248.1, read on the forward strand.
ACCCAGGTGGACGCCTTGATCCAGAATCCTGCAGAAAGCCCCGCAACAGCCCCCGGCATGGCGGCGGCCCCAGTGCCCACGCCCGTACCTGCTGAGGCCAAGGAAGAAAACCCCTTTATCAGCATGGACGACTTCAGCAAGGTGGATTTGCGCATTGCGCGGATTATTGCCGCGGACAGCGTGGAAGGCGCGGACAAGCTACTACGCCTCACCCTGGATATTGGTGAAGGCACCCGCTCGGTCTTTGCCGGCATCAAGAGCGCTTACGATCCTGCCAGCCTAGTCGGCAGGCTGACCGTGATGGTCGCCAATCTGGCGCCCAGAAAGATGCGTTTCGGCCTGTCCGAGGGCATGGTGCTTGCCGCCAGCGGGCCGAAGGGCGGACCCTTCCTGCTCTCTCCCGACAGCGGAGCGCAGCCGGGCATGCGGGTTAAATAGGGGTCTGCGCGGTCGCCAGCAACTTGCGTTCTTCATAGGTTTCCCGGGCCAGACGCACGTCTTCCAGGAACCACGGGAGTTCTTTCAGCAGCAGGGCCTGCGGGCCATCCACCAGCGCCGTCGCCGGGTCGGGATGGAAGTCCACCAGAATCATGTTGGCACCGGCCACCACGCCCTGCGCGGTCACATGGAAGACATCCATGATGCCATCCGGCCCCGCATCGCGGCTGCCCACGGAGTGGGACGGATCGATGCAGACGGGCATCCGCGTCAGCCGCTTCACGACCGGCACCTGGGCGAAATCCACGAAGTTGCGGTGCGGGTCACCCAGATTCGTCTTCATGCCGCGCAGCCCGAAGACCACCTTGGTATTCCCCTCCGAGGCCAGGTATTCGGCGGCATTGAGGGATTCTTCCAGGGTAATGCCGAAACCGCGCTTGAGCAGCACGGGGAGTTCCTGCTGCCGCCCCACCGCCTTCAGCAACTCGAAGTTCTGGGTATTGCGGGTGCCGATCTGCAGCATGACCCCGGTCGGATGGCCGGTCTTCTCCAGCGCCTCACGGATCTCATCCATATGCGACTCGTGGAGGATCTCCATGGCGATGACGCGCATACCGTACTTGCCCGCCAGGTCAAAAACCCAGGGCAGACAGGCCTTGCCGTGCCCCTGAAAGGCATAGGGACTGGTACGGGGTTTGTAGGCGCCCATACGGGTGCAGACCTGGCCGTTTTCCTGCAGGACGCGCAGCATCTGCTCGACGTGCTCCGGGGTATCCACGGCGCAGAGCCCGGCAAACACGTTGAGATTGTCCTGGCCGAAACGCACCCCGTTGTAATCAAAACCATGGGTACGCTGATCGCCGGTATGGCGGCCCAGCAGCCGATATTCCCGGGATACGCGAATGGCCCGCTCGACACCGGGCAGGGCTTCCATGTCTTCTATCCGCAACGGCTTGGTGTTACCGATCAGGTAGATTTCACTAAGTACCTGCTCCGCACCCTGTTCCTGATGGACCCGAAAGTGAATACCGGAGAAGCCGCGCAGATGGGTAAGCAGTTGCTGGAAGATCGGCGATTGTTCGCCGAGGTCGGCTTCTAAAATCAAAATCATGATCAATCCCCTTCTGGTGTCTGCATGAACTCTGGCATTCTGATGGCAGTTTACTCGGGCAATCCAGAGACACAAACACTAAAGCATCGCTTCCGGCCGCAGATGGCGGTCAACATCTTCGCCGGAAAGATAACCCAGCGCCAAGATGGCCTCACGCAGGGTACAGCCCTCACGGTGGGCATACTGGGCGACAATAGCGGCTTTTTCATAACCGATCACAGGTGTCAGGGCCGTGACCAGCATCAGCGACTCTTCCATATTTTGGCGAAGCTGGTCTTCTGCCGGCTGCAAATCGCGCAGACAGTGATCGCTGAAGGAGCGGGCAGCATCACCCAGCAGCGCAATGGACTGCAGAACATTATAGGCAATCAGTGGCTTGTACACGTTCAGCTCAAAA
>JAKAFG010000249.1 GCA_021818125.1 Pseudomonadota bacterium
CCAGATAGCGTCCGGCTAGGCTGACAAAGGTGGTGAGTGCCGCACCTTTGCTGGAGCGCTCTTCCTTGTCCACCTGAACGATGACTTCCTGACCTTCCCGCACCAGATCCTGAATGCGTTTGCGGCCCTGTTCCTGCTGCAGGAAGTATTCCCGGGCGATTTCCTTGAGGGGCAGAAAGCCGTGTCGCTCGGCACCGTAATCGACGAAAGCGGCTTCGAGGCTGGGCTCCACACGGGTGATGCGGCCCTTGTATATATTGCTTTTTTTCTGCTCCCGGTAAGTGCGTTCAATGTCCAGATCGAGGAGTTTTTGACCATCTACCAAAGCCACCCGCAACTCCTCTGCGTGGGTAGCGTTAATCAACATCCGTTTCATAAGTTCTTCTTTCTCCGGCGCTCAACCCGCAAGCCCGAAAGGACCCGTCAGGGAGCGCAGCGTTTGTAATTGGGACCGACGGGGTTCACCCGGCGATGCTGAAATTGGGGCCGCGCTCCGAGAAGCGCAGCGTCCCAAGTCGAAATATATGCCATAAAAGAATAGAATCGCAAATGAAAAGCGCAGGGGTGGGGAAAAATGGCAGAAAATGGGGTGCGGCAATGGCAGGTAACCGACGCGGAAGCGGGGCAACGGCTGGATAACTTCCTCCTGCGGGTGATGAAAGGCGTACCGCGCTCCCATATCTACAAAATCCTGCGCAGTGGTGAAGTGCGGGTGAACAAAGGGCGGGCGCGACCGCACTACCACCTGGCCGAGGGCGACGTGCTGCGTCTGCCGCCGGTGCGGGTGGCGGCGCCCAGCGATCCCGCCGTACTGCCCGCCTACCTGCAGAGTCAGTTGGAAGCCGCCGTCCTTTACGAAGATACCCATCTGCTGGTGCTGGACAAGCCCAGCGGGCTGGCCGTGCACGGGGGATCGGGCCTGAGCTGGGGCGTCATCGAGGCGTTGCGCCAGTTGCGGCCCGATGCCCGCGAACTGGAACTGGTACATCGCCTGGACCGTGATACCTCCGGCTGTCTGATACTCAGCAAAAAACGCTCGGCGCTGCGTGCGCTCCATGAAGCCCTGCGGGAAGGCCTCATGGAGAAGCGCTATCTGGCGCTGGCGGCCGGTGACTGGCAGGGGAGGGCGCGTTCCGTGCGTCTGGCCCTGCGCAAGAACACCCTGCAGTCCGGCGAGCGCATGGTGCGGGTGGACCCGGTGGAGGGTAAGGCCGCACATACGCGTTTTCTGCCACTGGAACATTTCCCCGGCGCGGTGCTGCTGCAGGCTGATCTCGATACCGGGCGTACGCACCAGATTCGTGTTCACCTGCAAGCGATTGGGCATGCGGTGGCCGGCGATGAGAAATACGGCGATGCGGCCTTCAACCAGCATCTGCGCGCCCTGGGCCTGCGGCGACTTTTTCTGCACGCGGCCCTGGTGGCCTTCCGCCACCCGCAGGACGGCCGGCCCATGCGCGTTGAGGCCCCGCTGCCTGCTGATCTGCAAGCCATTCTCACCCCACTGCGTAAGGAGTCTGCCGGATGATTTTGCCCCCTGATGATTGCCGACTGATCATTTTCGATTGGGACGGCACCCTCATGGACAGCATTTCTACCATCTGCGGCTGTTTGGCCCATGCTTTTGCCTATGCCGGACTGGCGGATCGTGGTGAACAGCAGTACCAGGAAATCATCGGATTGGGGCTGGAAGACGCCCTGGCGGCCCTCGCCCCCGATGCGGATAAGCCTACCCAGGAACGGATTCTGAAGGGTTACCGGGAGTGCTTTTTCGGCACGCCGGTCCGTGAAATGCCCCTCTTTCCGGGGGTGGAAGACACGGTGGTGCAACTCGCCGATGCCGGCTATGAGATCGCCGTGGCCACCGGCAAAGCCCGCCGCGGCCTGGATCGGGTGCTGGGCGAGCATCCCCGACTCGCCGCTTGCATCAGCGCCAGTCGCTGTGCCGATGAAAGCCGCTCCAAACCCGATCCCCTGATGCTCCACGAACTGCTGCAGCACTACGACCTGCCCCCAGCCGCGGCCATCATGGTGGGCGACACCGTGCATGATATGGAAATGGCCGTTGCCGCCGGGGTCTTGCCGGTGGGGGTGCTCTGCGGTGTACACAGCGCGGAACGCCTGGACGCCAGCGGTGCCGCAGCGTGTTTTGGCGACCCCACCGCGCTGGCCGGGTGGCTCAGTCTGTAGGTCCCATCCGGCTCTCGCAAATGGCGATCCAGCGGCTCTGAACCGCTGTTAAACACGGCGTGGTCAGGAGACGTGGCGAGGCAACGGATAGAGGAGCGTGGTGCTGCCGAGTTCGGATTCCAGAACTCCCTGTTTCAGATAAAACTGTTTGGACTGTTCACTCATGGCGTGGCAAAGCATCGCCCTGATTCCAACATCATGCGCCAGGCGTGCGGTTCTGAGAAGAGTCTGTTCAGAAAGACGTGCGGAAGATTGATGCACAAGAGCGTAAACGCATCCGAGATTTTATCGAGTGTCAACCCAATGCACAAATGTCCCCTTTTGAGCAAAGCAGAGATGTCCCCTTGGGTAGGGTCAGGGAGAGGGTTCTTGGGAGGATGTTGAGGAGGGATAGCGGCGCCAGGGGTGGTCTGGAGCGGGCTTCCATTGGGGGTGTTGGGCCTGCAGGATACGGGCCTGATCGACGGTGAGATGGACACTCTTTTCATCGTCTAGTGGGATGGGTCGCGCTCCTTCCTGGAGGATGGAGTAGTCGAGGACCTTGCCCTGATGGAGCAAGGTCAAAGTGCCATCAAAGGCTTCACAGACAGTGATTCTGGCCCCGCGCAGGCGGTAGCCCCGACCGTATCCTCGGAGTTGGTAAAGGCGATTGTGGAACTGGAAGCTCAAGTTCTTGGAGAGGGTCCGGAGGTGTTGCAGGCAGAGGATCTGGTGGATCTCCTGGGGGCTGTGCAGCACCGGACGAAAGGCCTCGGTCGGGTTGGCAGGAGCGACACCGTAGCGGCGGTTGAAGTCTTCGATAAAGTGGGGCAGCCAAGCGTTGGCGCTTTCCAGATCGTTGATGCCTTGCAGACGGAGTTCTTTGACCGTAAGCGTTCAGCGAACCCACGCTTGCGGGTTGGCGCCAATCAGGGTAATGCGGTTTTTTTCCAGTTCCACGGCAAGAGTTCGTGGAGTTTTTTATTGGGCCAGGTGGGGAGCTTTTCGAGC
>JAKAFG010000250.1 GCA_021818125.1 Pseudomonadota bacterium
ATCCGGCGTCGCTGGATGGGCGAAGGCCCCGCCCCGCTTGCCTGGCGCCAGTGCGGCGTCAATCCAGCCCGCATCGAAGAAGCGCTGGCCGATGGCCCCCAGTTCCGGAGAAAAATCCGTCACCGCGGCCAGCACGATGCGCTGACACTCCGCCCAGTCGTAGCGCCGCTCGCCACCCGGCAAAGGCGCATAACGGTCATAATCCATCAATGGCGACACGTTCAATAATTTAGCCTTGAGCCGGTAATAGCGGGCCACCAGCGCGTAGCGTCCGACCACGGCTTGCTCCAGCGCCTCGACCATTTTGTCGGAGATTTCGTTGCTCAGATTGCGGTCACTCAGCCAGTGGGGATAGCGGCGCAGACGGTCATCCAGGGCCTTGTCGGCGAGGATGGCGTTGAAACAGGTGGTGAGGGTATGCAAGCGCCCTTCCAGCCCCTTGCTGAGGGACTCGGCCGCATCCCGACGCAACTCCCGGTCGGGATTGGACAACAGGGTCAGCACCTCCTGCTCGGTCATCTGCTTGCCGCGCAGGGGAAAGCGCATTTCCGTCAATGTCTCATCAAAAAGCCGCTCCCAGAGCACCCGCCCGGTCACCCGCTTTTCCGACAGAATCTGCTCCTCGCTCTCGCTGCGCAGGTGGTCACGATACCTCCGCCAGTTGCGCAGCAGGTGCGCCCAATGCGCCAGTGCAGGGTCTGCCAGCAGGCTTTCTGCCCGGTTCTCCTCGACGGCATTCCAGGCGATATCGAAGAAGATCAGTTGATTCTGAATGGCCGTGGCCGCCTCCTCGTAGGCCTGTAGGGCGGCGCCATACGCGGGCTGATCGGCGTGGGTGACATAACTGAGATAGCGGAAGGTACCCACCCTGGCCATGCGTTGGCGGATAGCCTCCAACTGGCCCACAGCCGCCGCCAACTGCGCAGCGTCCAGCCCGCCCAGGCCGGGACGATAGGCTTCGGCGAAGCGCGTCGCTGCGCTATCCGCCCAGCGCATGTCTTCCGCCAGCCGCGGATCATCCACCCCGGCATAGAGATCTTCCAGACGCCAATGTACCTGCTCCGCGCCCGTCGCTGCCTGATTTACGCCCTCCACCATGCTGTTATTCTCCATCCGAGTAATGTTTGATTGGCGCCGCCGTTCAGCCCGCCATCTCCGGTAAAACCAGACTACGGCGTACGCAAGACAACAACGCCGTCAGTTCCGGGGCGCGTCCTGCGCGTTGGGCCTGCCACATCATCTCTCCCAGACAATCCACGAAAAGATGTTCGGCGCCGGTTTCACCCAGCTTGCGGCGCGCGCTGTCGAAGAGGTCCACGATACCCGCAGGCTGTCCCAATGCCAACATCTCCTCCAGCCCTACATGCAGGGACAGGTGCATATAGGGGTTACTCCGTCCCTGCTCGGGCGGAAAGTCTTGTTCCAGCCCGCGCTCCGCATCGGCCAGCAGGGCATGATATTCCGGATGACGGAGAATGACAGCGACAATCCGCGTCTGTACCCCTTCCAGCGGACGACCCTCCTGATAGCTGCGCCAACTATCCAGAAAGACCTGCCGATATGTTTCTCGTTTAGTGCCATAAAGCATAATGATTAGCCTGTCAGAACATACCCGAAGATCATAGGCCAGACCGGCACGGGTAGGAAAGAGACGCTTTTTGTGGTAAATAAGGCGGGTCTTGGAAGCATAAATCATCTTAATTAAAAGCACTTATCGCGGCATTATTTCAGCGGGAGATCAGCGCATCATGGCCAACGCGAATGCAGTATCGTCAGCAGCAGCAGTAACCACCCTCAACGAACGCCAATGGGAAGGACTCGGCAAAGTCGGTGACGCCGCCCTGCAGGTGCAGAACCTGCTGCAGATGCTGCGCGACATCCTCAACGAACTGCCGCAGGCCATCGATACCGACAAGCTCATGGAGACCATGAAGCCGTATCTGGAGCAACTGCAGAGCGCCTCGGAGTCGCTGCAAGCCTTCATTAAGGGCAACTCCGGTGAGGAGCCGCTGGATCGCCTGCGCAACATGCTGAACGACGTCCAGAACGCTGAACTCAACAAGACCCTGAAGGAAGTCCTGCAACTGCTCGGCAACCTGCAGCGCGCCGGCTTCTTCAGCTCCATCTCCACCCTCAGTGCTGAGCTCAAATGTCCCATCATCGGCGAAAATCCGGAAGACATGGTGCAGAAAATTCATGGCGCTACCGCAAGCATCCAGTATTGGATGGATAGCGCCAAACAGGGTGTCGGCGTCGTCGGCAACATGGTCGGCCAGCTCGACCTGCCGGATCGCCTCGACGAAATTCAGGAAATGGCCGACCAGTGGATTCAGATGGCCAAGCGGGCCCAGCGCCTCATTCAGGGCGACGCCCCCAACCTGCAGGCGCGTCTGAGCGGCATGCTCGACATAGCGGAAATCCTTGGTGGGCAAATGAACATCGCCATCGGTACCCTGCGCGACACCATGCCGGAAGTGCTGGAAGGCGCGGACATGAGCGGCACGCTCGCCACTATTAGTGCCGGTGGCAGCCGCTGGATGCACATCGCACTGCGGGTTAAGACTCTGGCACAAGGCAACTCCGAAGATCTCGCTCAGCGGGTAGAAGGCTTGCTGGATCAAGTGGAGCGCCTCGCCGGCTATGCCGCGAGCGCGGGCTTCTTCATTCAGGCGGGTAAAGATGGCGTGGGCGCAGTCCGCAACATCCTCAGCGACATGGACCTGCCGGAAAAGCTGGACGACCTCGCGGAAGAAGCCGAAAAGTGGCTGAAAATCGCGATGCGTGCCAAGGCACTGGCGCAGGGTAGCTCTGACAGTCTGGCTGATCGTGTTGGTAGCTTGCTGGGCATGGCGGAAGCCGTCGGCGACTCACTGCAGGCGGCGGCCAAGGCGCTTGAGGACAAAGGCATCCACCTGGAAGAGCTAATCACGCCACGCGGCGATCTCAGCATTGCTTTCGGCACCGCCGCAGACATGGTCGGCGAATTCTGGCAGGACGGCACCATCCGCCATATCGGCAGCACCATTAGCCAGGGTGCCATGGCTTGGCTGGAAATCGCGCAGATCGGCGCCAAGACTGTACGGGGCGATGCGGAAAGCATCAACGTGCGTATCAAGGAAATTGTTCAGGGCCTGCATGATGCCCACCTGATGGACATGCTGCCTGACGTC
>JAKAFG010000251.1 GCA_021818125.1 Pseudomonadota bacterium
TAAGGCTGCCGTGAATGGCGAGCCAGGCCATATTGAAAGGTTCGCGGGTGTCTTCGGGATGCTCCCGGCCCAAGGCGAGGATCGTCTCCACGTCTATGCCGAAGGCCCTGGGTGCGCCGGCGACGTAGCGCGTCAGCAGTTCCGGCGGAAAGCGGTCGAAACCGGCGGAAACGGGGGTATGGGTGGTGAAGATATTCCCGGCGCGGGTGGCGGTAAGGGCGCAGGGGAAATCGGTCCCATGATCCTGCATGTGGCTGTAGGCCCGGGCAAGAATGGCGAAGGCTGCATGCCCTTCGTTGAGGTGGCAGATATCCGGCTGGATCCCTAGACGGCGCAGCAGCATCCAGCCGCCGATGCCCAGGCATATTTCCTGCTGCAGGCGAGTCTCCGGGCTGCCACCGTAGAGTTCGGCGGTGATACCGCGATCGGCAGGGGCATTGAGGGGGTCGTTGCTGTCGAGCAGATAGAGGGTGACACGACCGACGCGCGCCTGCCAGGCGCGAAGGATGACTTTACGGCCGGGGAAAGGCAATTCCAGGCGGAGCCATTCGCCTTCGACATCGCGTACCGGGGTGACCGGCATCTGGGTGGGATCGTTGTAGGGATAGAGTTCGATCTGGCGGCCGCAATCGTCGAGGCTCTGGCGAAAATAACCCTGCTGCCAGAGCATGCCGATACCCAACAGAGGAATACCGAGATCGCTGGCGGTTTTCAGGCAATCGCCGGCAAGAATACCCAGACCGCCAGAGTAGATGGGCAGGGACTCAGACAGACCAAATTCCATGCTGAAATAGGCCACCTGACTGAAGGGCGGGAGGGGATAGGTTTTGTTGAACCAGCCTTTTTGCGCGAGGCGTTCACGGTGCTCGCTGACGAAGGTGTTCAGCTTCGCGATAAACTCTTGGTCCTGGGCCAGTTGCTGGAGTGTATTGCCGCCAAGGTTTTGCAGAATCAGCCAGGGATTGCGGGTTTGCTCCCAGAGTTCAGGAGCGATGTGCTGCCAGAGCGTGTCAGCGGCATGGCTCCAGGACCAGCGCAGGTCGAGGGCGAGTTCGGCCAGACCGGCCAGTGATTCGGGCAGTTGCGGGAGAAGGTAGCAAGGGGTAATGGTCACAAAGTTCTCCGGTTCAGTGGGATGTGCGGTGAGCAGATCAGTGGGTGGCGGCTTGTTCCAGACGAATAATCTCTAAACGGTTGGTACCACCGGGGTGGCCCCGGCTTGGACCCTGGGTAAGGAGAATGAGGCCCTTCTCGATGCCGTGGGTCACCAGCCAGCGGCGGACGGCCTGCTCCCAACCCTGATCGGGGTTGGGCATGACTACCGCATGCACGCCGTAATGAAAGCACAGGCGCTGGCAAGTGCGGTTATGGGGACTGAGGGCCAGGATCCAGGGGGTTAAGCGGAAGCGCGCGATGCGGGCTGCGGTGGTGCCCGTTTCCGTGGGGGTGACGATAAACAGGGGATTCAGATGCTCGGCGGCGGTACGAACATCCCAGGCGATTACCGACTCCACACTGGGCGCATCATGCAGGGTTTCTGCATCGAGCGGACTCAGCTCGGACCGGGATTTTTCGGTGATGCGGGCGATTTCCGCCAGCATTTTCACCGCGTCCACGGGATAATCGCCCATGGCCGATTCTTCGGAGAGCATGACACAGTCGGTACCGTCGAGGATGGCGTTGGCCACGTCCGTCACCTCCGCACGGGTGGGGCGACGGTTGTGGACCATGGATTCCAGCATCTGGGTGGCGGTGATGACCGGCTTGCCTACCGCGCGGGCCTTGCGGATGAGGCGCTTTTGAATCAGCGCGATCTGCCCGATGGGTACCTCTACGCCAAGGTCACCGCGCGCCACCATGATGCCGTCGGCGGCGGCGATGATGGCATCAATATGCCTCCAGGCCCGTGCCCTTTCGATTTTGGCCACCAGAAAAGGATCATAACCCAAGGCCTGCGCTTCCCGACGGGCAGCGTGCAGGTCTTCCGGCGTTTCCACGAAAGAAACACTGAGCCCGTCGACACCGGCCTCCAGGGCGAAGGCCAGGAGCTCGCGGTCGGTACTGGTCAGCGCGCCACCCTCCAGCGTGACCCTGGGCAGATTGACGCCCTTATGGGAGAGGAGTACGCCGCCGACCACCACCCGGCAGTGGATACCGGAACGATCATGCTGTTCCACACTCAACTCGATAAAGCCATCATTAAGAAACACCGTGTCACCCCTGACCAGAGGACGGGAAAGGCGGGGCAGCTCCAGGGAAATCTGCTCTGGGGTTCCGGGTGCATCAGGGGCGAGGAGTACCCGGCTGCCGCGTTTGAGGGTGACCGGGGCGGGTAGCACACCGATACGGATTTTAGGGCCGGGCAGGTCAGCGAGGATGGCAACGCGCTGTCCCACCTTTTCCGCCGCAGCGCGGATACGGCCAATGCGGGTGAGGTGTTCATCCGGCGTACCATGAGCGAGATTCAGGCGGGCCACATTCATTCCGGCGCGGATCATCTGCTCCAGTGTTTTTTGTGCGTCGGACGCCGGGCCGATGGTGCAGACAATTTTGCTGCGCTGCGTCGGTAGTTTCATCATGCGTTGGGACTCAGCAGCTTGACCGCTTCATCGACGCCCTGATTGTGGACGACAATGGCGTGGATGGCTTTGCAGAAGTTGACGGCATCGGGCTGGCTGCGCTGATGGACATTCCGGCCGGTGGCGCAGCCTTGCGTGCCACCCACATGAATCTGTTCGTAGAGGCGTTGCAGAAACTCCGGCGCATCGGTTTCCGAACCCCCCGCGCAGACGACCTGCGTGCGTCCGGCGGCGGCTACCGCTTCACCCAGGAGCGTGCCGTCCATGGCGCCAGCCGCATTGAGTGGTGGGTTGATCTTGACGAAATCCGCCCCGAGACAGGCTGCCAGGCCCGCGGCACCGGCAATGAGATGCGGGTCCTGCTCGCGTTCACCCACGGCCTTGCCGCGCGGGTAGGCCCAGATGACGGCCAGCAATCCCATGGCATGGGCATCCTGAATGATGCGTGCCGCTTCACTGAGCATAGTCGGCTCGAACTCAGAGCCAGGGTAAATGGTGTAGCCCACCCCAACCACCCGGAGACCGGAATGGCGCACAAAGTCATGGACTTGCGCCATGCTCTGCCACTGCAGGCTGACCGGAT
>JAKAFG010000252.1 GCA_021818125.1 Pseudomonadota bacterium
GCTCAGATAGTGAGAACCCAGGGTCAGATTGCCACTGACGCTGTGCAGATCAGCGTTGGCGGCTGCGGCGACATGGGTCTGTAGCCACTGGGCTGTGGCAGGCATCACCTGCATCAGCCCCTGTGCGCCGACGTCGGACTGGATGCCGAACGCAAAACCGGATTCCTGGCGGATCAGACCGGCCAGGAAGGCGCGGCGCAGGCCGGTCTGAATGGCGGCAGCGCTGATTTCCTGTGCATAGGGAAGCACGTAGCCTTGTTGCCAGTCTTCTCCCCCGCGAATCAGGCTGCTCGCATGAATACCCAGCAACCACGCCTCATGATGAAAGGCCGCCTGGGCTGCGGCTTTGATCTCCCCCGTCCCGTTCAGCCCCTTCAAAAACTGGTCCCATTCGGCGAGGGCGTCGAAATAGAGTCCGAGATGATAGAGTGTGATCGCGGTCCGCTCGGAAGCCCCTTCATCCGGTGCGGCGCCTGCTTCGGTCGGTGCGGGCGGATCGTCAGGCTTTAAGATCAGTGGCCTGTTGAGGGTCGCCATAGCCAGTTGCCCGTAATAAGTCCACGGAGATTCCAGGGCCGCCAGCAAGATGTGGGCAGCCTGCGTATGTCCGAGTTGCAGCAGCGCGACGGCGGACCAGAATTGCCACTGCCGCTGCTGGCGTTGGGCAACGTCCATCTGCTGGGTGGCCTGCTCGACCATATTCCAGTCACCATCGCGTAGGGCAGTACGCACCATCCAGGCCAGCAGTCGGGGCCGGGGGCGAAACTGCGGATCGGCGGCGTAGGCTTGGGCATACCAGTGTCCGGATTCGGAACGAAAGGACAGGGTGGCGTGGTAGGCACTGTTATAAAGCACCAGCGACTTATCAGCGGCAGAGAGAACGCCAAGGGTCCGCACAAACTGTGCCGCCTGCGCGGGGTGAGTGGCAGCGAGACGCAGCAGGGCGAGTATCAGTAGATGTGCCTGGCCAGTTGGCCAGTTGTTGCTGCCATCTTGCCGAATCTGCTGAGAGATCCACGCGGCAGGTGCGGTTACCGTCTGCGCAAGCTGGTCAGATTGTGGCGCGGGTAAAAACGGCGCAAAGCGCAGTGCAGCGTCAAAAGCGGAGGCCTCGTACATTTGTTGCAGGCGCCGCCACAGTTCTGACGGCGTGATTTGCCCCTGTTCCAGATAGGCACGCGCCATGGCGTTGCAGGCATGATCATTCGCTGCGGCGCTGCTCCAGAGGACAAATGGGGCAACCACCGTGCTGGTGCTGAGCAGTGGATCTCGCGCCGCATCACAGCGCAAGCTGATCAGATCGGGGATGCTGCCGGCCTGAAACACCTGGGTAAAATCTGGCCAGTCCTCGCGGCGCGCGAGTTCTAACAGCCACTGTCGACGCAGTAAGTGATGTGCCACCCCACCCGGAAAGCGCTCCGCATAGCGTTGATACTGGTCTTGGGTCATGGTTTTGAGGCGGGGTTGCAGAGACCAGTACCCTACCCATGGCCCCATGTAGGTATTTTCTAATTCAGGCAGTGCATCGGCAGCGGGGCGATAATCCCCCTGAGCAAAGGCGCTTGCCGCTGAGTTCAGGAGTTGCCCCTGAACGGCGTTGAGGGTGTCGGCTGCTGCGACCGATGTAGCACAGACCATCAACAAGGCAAGCGTCACCAAGGCAGCCAAGGGACGCGGAAGACGCATTTTTAGGAGTGTTTTAAACGCAGCCATCGACTGAGGTGCTTGGTGACCGAGGCAAGACGCTCAGGATGATCTTTGGCCAGGGGACCAACATGCAAATTAAGGGGTTCGCAATGATCTTTACCGTGACATATCACGCCATGCGATTCGCAATGGGCGCCGGCTTGCTGAAGAGCGGCGACCATTTTCGCTTCCATCTCGGCACCACAGCGACCATTGTACTGAATCAGCACCAACTGTTTTTCCGGGAGGAATTCCAGGTGCCCGCCCATCGCCTCGAAGGCCCGGAGTGCTTCCATGGCAGATTCTGTCACCCCGTGGAGGGCGCCACTGATGATGAAGCGCTCCTGCCGCTTATCTTTTGTCTGTGCTGCTTTCATACGTCCCAATTTCCTAAGCGTTTGCCGACGAAATCCGATGGGTTGCAGGGCCGACCGGTGCGCATCTGGTGATCGTCCACCATAATGCCACCAAGCGTGCCATTCAGGAAGCGTCGCGGCTCGTGCCTCAGCGCCGGGTTTCTGGCAGTGGCGCGAGAAGAGAGGCGAGATCGTCGGGACCGAAACGGAGTTTTTCTTTCTGCGCTTTCTCCAGCACACCGGCGGCAAGAATAGCCTTTTTCTCCTGCAATGCCAGGATTTTTTCTTCAATGCTCCCGGCAACAATCAGCTTGTAAACAAAAACCTGACGTTTCTGACCGATGCGGTGGGCGCGATCAGTGGCCTGGTTTTCGGCGGCGGGATTCCACCATGGGTCATAGTGAATCACGGTATCCGCCGCCGTGAGGTTGAGGCCGACGCCGCCCGCCTTGAGGCTGATCAGGAAGAGTGGCACTTCACCGCGCTGAAAGCGGTCGATGGGCGTCTTGCGATCCTGGGTGCTGCCAGTGAGCAGCACGTAAGGGATATGCATCTTGTCGAGGCGTGCACCGATCAGGGCGAGCATCTCGGTGAATTGCGAAAACAGCAGAATCTGGCGACCTTCCGCCAGCAACTCCGGGATCATCTCCATGAGCAGGGCGAGTTTGGCGCTGTCCTGTACCTTTCGCGCCTTTTCGCTCTTGAGCAGGCGCGGGTCACAGCAGACTTGGCGGAGTTTGAGCATCGCGTCCAGGATGACGATCTGGCTGCGCTGAAAACCCTTGGCGGCGATTTCCTGGCGGATCCGTTCGTCCATGGCGCTGCGCACCGTCTCATAAAGATCGCGCTGCGCCCCTTCGATATCCATGGGGCGGATAATGATGGTCTTCTCGGGGAGTTCCTTGGCGACATCCTCCTTGCGCCGACGCAGAATGAAGGGGCGCACCCGACGGGCCAATAAATCCAGACGCTCAGCATCTCCGTGGCGCTCGATGGGGCCGCGCCAGACCCGTTGGAAACTGCGCCGGTCGCCGAGAAAGCCCGGCAGAAAGAAGTCGAATTGTGCCCAGAGTTCGCCGAGATGATTTTCAAGGGGGGTGCCGGTGAGGGCAAGCCGAT
>JAKAFG010000253.1 GCA_021818125.1 Pseudomonadota bacterium
AGAGGTAGATAGCCTGTTCGTACACATCGAGGCGTGGAGCCAGATGGTCCTGGAACTGAGCGAAGACTTGCGCAAATTCGTCCATAGGTTTCAAGGCGCCCAACATAATTTAGATTCCACAACGCTACCACACGCACATTATCTAATGCAACAGGGGCAACAATCAACATACTGTATCTACACAACACCGGCTCTTGCCTAAAAATTTAGGACAGCCTAAAATTTTCCGGATGGAAAATTGCCAAGCTACTCCCAGCACCCCGCCCAGACTCTTGGATCAAGTGCGCGCCCGGATCAGGGTAATGCATTACAGCATCCGCACCGAAGAGGCCTATACGGACTGGGTGCGCCGCTTTATTCTCTTTCACCACAAGCGGCACCCCAAAAACATGGGCGCCGCCGAGGTGGAGGCCTTCCTGAGCCATCTCGCCACTGAACGCAGCGTCTCATCCTCTACCCAAAATCAGGCCAAGGCGGCGCTGCTCTTTCTCTACAAGCAGGTTCTGGGTATTGACCTGCCCTGGCTGGATAACATCACCAGCGCCAAACCTTCGCAGCACCTACCGGTGGTGCTGACACCAACGGAAACCCGCGCCTTACTGCACGAGCTCTCGGGTACGATGTGGCTTGTTGCCAGCTTATTGTATGGCACCGGCATGCGTTTACTGGAAGGATTACGCCTGCGCGTAAAAGACGTGGAGTTCGAGCGCCGCGAAATCATCATCCGGGATGGTAAGGGGGCTAAAGACCGAGTGACGGTCTTACCCGAAAACATTCTGCTACCCCTAAAAAAGCAGATGGAAAAGGCAAAGTCACTGCATGACACCGATTTAGAAAACGGTCTAGGGGCGGTCTTTATGCCGGATGCACTGGCAGTGAAATATCCCTCCAGTGCCAAGGCTTGGGGCTGGCAGTATGTGTTCCCGTCTCCGGCATTGAGTATTGATCCCCGTTCCGGGGCACAAAGACGACATCATATTTATGAGGCAACGGTACAGCGTGCAATACGTATTGCGGCAAGCCGTGCCGGCATTGTAAAGTTGGTAACACCCCATGTGTTACGCCACTCCTTCGCAACACATTTACTCCAGGCAGGCTACGACATTCGCACCGTGCAGGAGCTTTTAGGACATAAAGACGTAAATACCACGATGATTTATACCCACGTCCTGAACAAAGGCGGTCGCGGTATTATCAGCCCGCTGGATATGTAAACCAGCCATAACTGCCACCCATTACCGCCGCCAATAGGGCGCCAATAATAACGCCTCCGGCACCAGCGTTTTAATCGCTGCGGGAATTTCCAGCGTTAAACCAGGGCGTGGGCGAATACTTACCCAGAGCAAATTCGTGCGCATATTGAGATCGGCAAATACCACCCAGGAGCCGTAATGGTGCAATACGGCGTTGATGATACGCAGGGTGTGTTGCTGGCGAATACCGCTTTTTTGGCGGAGTCCGGGGAAGATCATGCGGAAATCGGAGAGGAGATGGCCGACATCGTCGCGGCTGGGGACTCTTTTCCAGAGGGGCTCGTCGGGTTGCAGGCCGGCAAAGACAGACGGCTTGAGGGCGGTCGATTCGGGGGATTTCAGCGCCAGCGGTGATGCAGACATGGGGCTCTCCTGCATAAGCGAGTCGCCCTCAGTCTGCCTGCTTCGCCGCAGGGCGGCAAGACCTTCAGGCGTAGCGCGCGGCGTCCGCTTCGATGATCCTGCGGGCCTCGGCCACACTGGCCCAGTCCTTGAGTTTGACCCATTTACCGGGCTCCAGGTCCTTGTAGTGCTCGAAGAAATGGCGGATCTGGTTGCGCAGTGGCTCGGGCAGATCGCTGACATCCCGGATAGCGGAGTAACCGGCGGCGACCTTGTCGTGGGGGACGGCGACGATCTTGGCATCGATGCCCTTCTCGTCTTCCATCATCAGTACACCGACCGGCCGGGCGCGGATCACGGCGCCGGGAGCGACGGGCTGGGGTGCCAGAACCAGACAATCGGTGGGGTCACCATCGTCGGACAGGGTGTTGGGGATAAAGCCGTAATTGAGCGGGTAGTGCATGGCGGTGAAGAGGAAACGATCGACAACGATGGCGCCGGATTCCTTATCCAGTTCATATTTGACGGAGGAACCCTGGGGTACCTCGATCACGACATTGATGTCATCCGGCAGTGACTGTCCGGCCGGGATTTTTTTCAGGTCCATGCAAAAACTCCTTGTGGGTGATCAGGAAAAAAGGGCGCGCACGCGGTCAAGGTCCGCGGCGGTGTCCACACCTGCTGCGGGTGCTTCTGCCGCGCAATATACCGCAATCTGCACGCCGCGCTCCAACGCCCGCATCTGCTCCAGCGACTCGATATTTTCCAGAGGACTGGCGGGCCACGCGGCATAGTCCTGCAAAAAGGCATTGCGGTAGGCGTAGAGACCGAGATGCCGCCACCAGATGCCCAGGGTTTGCGGCAAAGTCTGCCCACTGCCCAGGGGAAAATGGCTGCGATCCCAGGGCAGTGGGGCGCGGGAAAAATACTGGGCGCAGCCGTCGGCATTGAGCACCAGTTTGACCGCGTGGGGATCGACCAGCTCATCCCAGTAGGTAATGGGGACGGCGGCGGTGGCCATCTGCCGCTGCGGATGGTCCAGCAGCAGTTGGGCGGTGGCGTGCAACAGGGCGGGCGTCATGCCCGGCTCGTCGCCCTGCAGATTGACGATGATGGCGTCGTCGGGCAGGTGCAGCAGGCGCGCGGCTTCCGCCAGGCGCTCGGTGCCGCAGACATGCTCCGCGGCGGTCAACAGGGCTTCACCGCCATAGCTGCGGATGCAGTCCACCACTTCGGGGTGGTCGGCGGCTACCACCACCTGCGCTGCGCCGCTTTCCAGCGCACGCCGCCGCACCTGCTCGATCATGGGGATACCGCCCACGTCCAGCAACACCTTGCGCGGCAGGCGGGTAGAGGCCAGCCGGGCGGGAATCAGGACGCAGAAGCTCACGCGGGCTTGTCCTCGTAGGGCTTGGCCTCGTCAATGAGCAGCACCGGGATGTCGTCGCGGATGGGATATTGCAGGTGGCAACGCGGGCAGCAGAGGGCCTGACGCTGGGCGCAGGGTTGCAGACTGCCTTTGCATTGCGGGCAGGCGAGCAGGTCC
>JAKAFG010000026.1 GCA_021818125.1 Pseudomonadota bacterium
TTCTGACCTCGCGCTCATGCCCTACTTCTGGTTTTCGCCCGCCTTTTTCGGGATAGCCTTGGCCTTGCACAAAGGACATGGCTGGCTGGAGTCTGAGGTAGAAACCACCCTGACCCTGATTTTCCGCTCGGAACTGCGCGATCCGCTCATTGCCCTCTGGGCGATTATTTTGGTCAGTAATGTATTGATGCCATCCTTCTCGCAGATGTGGCTGAGTTTAGTGGTCTGGGTGCTTGGTCCGCCAGTCATTTATGTGGCCTATCAGGATATTTTTGTGGACAAACAGCGGCCGCGCCGTGGCAAGAAAGAAAAGGCGGCACCGAAGTTCGTTTTACAGGGCCACCCACAGCCAGTGCGCATTAAGATCTGATCCAAGGAATGCCGGGACCATGGACATCGGATGAAAGAAATTCATGGCATATGCCAAATTTTCACCCTTGCCGTGATCGTGCGCATCCATTAGTGTTTACCCCTATTTTTCCAAAGTTCTAAGGAGTTCGGCCATGTTTTCCAAAACCCTGACCATTGCTGATTTCGATCCTGCACTATGGGACGCTATGCGCAAGGAAACCCGGCGCCAGGAAGATCATGTCGAACTCATCGCCTCTGAAAACTACGCCAGTCCCATGGTGATGGCCGCGCAGGGTTCGGTGCTGACCAATAAATATGCGGAAGGCTATCCGGGCAAGCGCTACTACGGCGGCTGCGAGTATGTGGATATCGCCGAGCAGTTGGCCATTGACCGTGCCTTGGAGCTTTTTGGCGCCGAACATGCCAATGTCCAGGCCCATTCCGGTTCGCAGGCCAACCAGGCGGTTTATCTTTCCGTGCTCCAGCCTGGCGATAAGATTATGGGTATGAGCTTGGCCCACGGTGGCCATCTGACCCATGGCGCCAAGGTGAATGTGTCCGGTAAACTCTTTCAGGTTGCGGCTTATGGGGTGCGCGCGGAAGATGGCCGTATCGATTATGACGCCATGGCGGAGCAGGCGGAGCAGGAACGTCCGAAGATGATCGTCGCGGGTGCCAGCGCTTACTCACGCGTTATCGACTTCGCCCGCATCGGTGAGATTGCCCGCAGCATCGGCGCCTATCTGCTGGTGGACATGGCGCACATCGCCGGTCTCGTAGCCGCGAATCTGCATCCCAGTCCGGTGCCCCATGCGGATTTTGTCACCACCACCACCCATAAAACCTTGCGCGGACCCCGCGGCGGTTTGATCCTCTGTCGGGAACAGTATGCCAAGAAGGTGAACTCCCTGATTTTTCCAGGTTTACAGGGGGGGCCGCTGATGCACGTCATCGCCGCCAAGGCCGTTGCCTTCCGCGAAGCATTGCAGCCGGAGTTCAAGGTGTATCAGCGGCAAGTCATCCACAATGCGCAAACCCTGAGCAACGTGCTTACCGGACGTGGTTATGGTGCAGTTTCGGGTGGCACCGACAACCATCTCTTCCTGCTGAACCTGGGCGAGAAGGTTACGGGTAAAGAGGCGGAAGAGGCGCTAGGGCAGGCTAACATCACCGTCAACAAGAATGCCGTGCCCTTCGACACGCGCCCGCCGGCGGTCACCAGTGGCATCCGTATCGGTACGCCCGCAGCAACAACGCGTGGCTTCGGCGAGGCCGAAATGCATCGCCTGGGTAACGGCATTGCGGATGTCCTGGATGCGGCCGGCGATACATCGGTCATTGCACGGGTCCAGGCGGACATGAAGGCCCTCTGCCATCAGTTCCCGGTGTACGGCTGAGTATTCATGCGCTGTCCGTTCTGTGCCTACGCCGATACTCGCGTGGTGGATTCCCGCCTCGCGGATGATGGCGGGAGTGTACGGCGGCGGCGCGAATGTCCGGAGTGCGGGCAACGCTTCACCACCTTTGAACGGGCAGAGCTGGCCCTGCCCATGGTCGTCAAGACCGATGGACGACGTGAATCCTTCAGCGAAGACAAACTCCAGCGGGGCTTGACCAGGGCGCTGAGCAAACGGCCGGTAGCGACGGCGCGGGTGGATGCCGCCGTGCGGATGATCCAGCGGCGGATCCGCGAACGCGGTGAGCGGGAGATTCCGGCGCGTCTCATTGGCGAACTGGTGATGGAGGCTTTGCGGGACCTTGACCCCGTCGCCTACGTGCGTTTTGCCTCGGTCTATCGGCGGTTTGAAGATGTCGACGCCTTCAGTGCCGAAATCGCACGGATGAAAGAGAGAGGGGGCCCCGGCGAGGGAGCCGACGTGGCTCGTGACGACTGAGCAGGATGTTGTCTTCATGGGGGAGGCCCTGGTACTAGCAGAGCAGGGACTCCACAGCACACATCCCAATCCGCGTGTGGGGGCCGTGCTGGTCAAAAATGGATCCGTCGTCGGGCGGGGCGCCCACTTACAGGCCGGCAAACCGCATGCCGAAGTGTTCGCACTTGCGGAAGCGGGCGATGCCGCGCGTGGTGCCACCGCTTATGTCACCCTGGAGCCCTGTAGCCATCGGGGCCGCACCCCGCCCTGTGCGGATGCGCTGGTTGCAGCGGGTGTGGCGCGGGTAGTGATCGCTATGCGCGACCCCAATCCTTTGGTGGCCGGGCGCGGCGTGGAATATTTGCGCGCTGCCGGGGTTGTGGTTGACGAGGGTTGTTTGGGGGCGGCGGCGGAAGCCCTGAATCCCGGATTTTTGCAGCGGATGCGCCATGGCCGTCCGTGGGTGCGGCTCAAGCAGGCCATGAGTCTGGATGGCCGGGTGGCGCTCGCCAACGGGCAAAGCCAATGGCTGACGGGGGAGGCAGCGCGCGCAGATGTGCAGCAGGAGCGGGCGCGCGCCAGTGCCATCCTTGTCGGTATCGGCACGGTACTGGCCGATAATCCCCGCCTGGCGCCGCGCCTGGAGGTGGCCCCGCAGCGCTATCCGGTGAAAATCGTTTTGGACACCCACTTGCGTACCCCCCCCAATGCGGCGCTTTTTAGTACGCCGGGCGCGGTATGGATTTGTCACTATCCGGATGCTCCAAGCGCTGCTCGGAAGGCGTTGCGCGCCGCCGGTGCGGAGTTGCTCTCTTGTCGTGTAACGGGAGGGGAGCTGGACTGGCAAGAAGTGATGACCATGCTTGCCCAGCGGGAAATGAATGATATTTTGGTAGAAGCGGGGCCAGGCATCGCTGCGTCCTTATTCACAGCCGGTTTGGTCGACGAATGGCTGCTCTATGTGGCACCGCTGCTGCTCGGGCAGGATGCGCGACCGGTGCTCGCAACCGGCCCTTATGCGAATCTCGCGGAGGTGCCGCGCTGGTCGGTGATCAATATCACTCAACTGAGCGACGATATCAAGTGGACGTTGCGTCCGCAGGAGCGATAAGCGATGTTTACCGGTATTATTCAGGGCTTGGGCCAGATTCGTGGCGTGCAGTCCCAGTGCGGCGACCTACGGCTGACCGTCGCTGCCGGGAAACTTGATCTTAGTGATGTCCAGTTGGGCGACAGTATTGCGGTTTCCGGAGTTTGCCTGACGGTGGTGGAACTCCAGTGCGACGCTTTTGCCGTCGATGTCTCCCGTGAGACCCTCGACAAAACCCTTCTTGGGCGTCTCAAGACGGGCAGCCCGGTCAATCTGGAAAAAGCTCTGCGTCTGGCCGATCGCCTGGGAGGCCATCTGGTCGCCGGCCATGTGGATGGTATCGGACATATTCGCGAAGTGAGCGTGTCGGGACGTTCGCAGGTATTTGCCATCGCTGCGCCGCCGGATCTGCTACGTTATATCGCCGCCAAGGGCAGCATCTGTGTGGACGGTATCAGCCTGACCGTCAACGCGCTCCGTGGTGACACGTTCATGCTCAACGTCATCCCCCATACGCTGGCGCAGACGACGGCCGCGCAGTGGCGGTCGGGGCATGCCGTCAATCTGGAGGTGGACCTCATCGCCCGCTATCTGGAGCGCTGGGTGGTCACGGACCCCGACTCCGGGGTAAAATCCGGAATTGATCGTGATTCACTTGCCGCAAAAGGGTTCCCCGTATGAGCAGTACCGATATCAGTCCCGCCGAGGAAATCATCGCCGACATCGCCGCCGGACGCATGGTGATCCTGATGGATGATGAGGGGCGTGAAAACGAAGGCGACCTCATTATGGCGGCGGAGTTTGTGACGCCCGCCGCCATCAACTTCATGGTCTCCCAGGCGCGTGGTTTGGTGTGCCTGCCCCTCACCCGCGAACGTTGCGAGCAATTGCGTCTTCCACAGATGGTGGGCCACAACACGGCCAGCTTAGGCACCGCGTTCACGGTCTCGATTGAGGCCGCCCGCGGTGTCACCACCGGTATTTCCGCCGCCGACCGCGCCGTGACGATTCAGGCGGCCATTGCCGATGACGCGGGCCCTGAGGACATTGTGATGCCCGGTCATATCTTCCCCTTGGCGGCAGAAGCCGGGGGTGTACTGGTTCGTGCCGGTCATACGGAAGCGGCAGTAGACCTTGCCCGGCTGGCTGGCTGCAAACCCGCTGGCGTCATCTGCGAAATTCTCAACACCGACGGTGAAATGGCGCGTTTGCCCGACCTGCTCCCTTATGCGGCAGAACATGGCCTCAAAATTGGCACCATTGCCGACTTGATCCGCTACCGCCTAGAACGGGAGCGCATCATACAGCGTGAGGCGAGCGGCCCGTGGCACATCCCATACGGCAACTTCCAGCTCCATGTCTATCGTGACTGGGTCGCCCGTGAAACACACTTCGCTCTGGTTCTCGGCGATCTGGAAGCGTGCGATGAACCCGTATTGGTGCGGGTACAGGTTGGCAAAACACTGAATGATCTGTTCGCCGGTGACGCCAGTCCAAACACCATTGCTTTGCGGCGCATCGCTGCGGAAGGTCGTGGCGTGCTGGTCTACCTCCACCATCAGGAGAGTGTCGAAGAACTCCTGCGGGATGTTGCTGCGCTGCCTGAAAAGCCCAAGGGACCCGGTCAGGCAGGTGACGCCGGACGCGTTCTGCGCACCTTTGGTATCGGCGCCCAGATTCTCTCTGATCTGGGAGTACATCAGGCAGTGGTTCTTAGCGACAGCCAGTTTCAATACCGCGGTATCGGCGGCTTCGGTCTGGAGATCGTCGACCAGCGCCCCTTTCAGGAAGTTTCCGAGGATGAGTCATGATTAGTCATATTGAGGGCAGTTTGCAGGCTGGTGAGCATCGTTTTGCTCTGTTGGTCGGCCGCTTCAACAGCTTTATCACCCAGCAGTTGGAGCAGGGTGCCATCGACGCGTTGCGCCGTCACGGTGCAAAAGAAGAACAACTTCACGTCGTTTATGTGCCGGGTGCTTATGAAATGCCGCTGGTCGCGCAGAAACTGGCGCGCAGTGGTAATTATGATGCGGTGCTTTGTTTGGGTGCGGTGATTCGTGGGGGTACCCCGCATTTTGATTATGTCGCGGCCGAAGTGTCCAAAGGTGTGGCCCAGGTATCCATGGATACGGGGGTCCCGGTGATTTTTGGGGTGCTGACCACGGATAGCATTGAGCAGGCCATTGAGCGCGCCGGAACTAAAGCGGGCAATAAAGGCTTTGATGCTGCTATGACTGCGCTGGAAATGGTGCAGTTGTTGCGTCAGATCTGAACAGTACTCCATGAAAATCAGTCGTCGTCGTCTGGCGCGTCAAGCTGCCGTTCAGGCCCTCTATCAGTGGCAGATGAATCCCGGCCACTGCACCGAGATCGAGTTGCAATTTACCTCCGACCCTGAGCGCCTGCAGGGCGCCGATGTTGCTTTCTTCAAAAGCCTCTGGCAAGGGGTTTGTGCCGCAATCCCCGAGCTGGACCCCGCCATTGCCCAGGAAGTTCAGGATCGCCGCTGGGTCGATGAGGTCAGCGAAGTCGAACGGGCGATTCTGCGCCTGGCGGCCTACGAATTGCGGGACTATCCGCAAACGCCCTACCGGGTGATCATCAATGAAGCCATAGAGCTGGGTAAAGACTTTGGTGGCGAGCAGGGCCATCGCTTTGTGAACGCCGTCCTGGATAAGCTGGCGCAGAAATGGCGCGCTCCGGAGACTTTGCAGGCTGGTCGCTGACAAATCGCAACTAGTCTGCGTTCGCTCCTGCCGACCGGAAAAAGGTCTTGTCCGGACTTTGAAAACTCTGCCATCTTGTGCTATCACCTGTAAAGCGGTCTTTCCATGTTCCCAGGAGTGTAGCCATGGCGGATGAGCAACCTAAAAAACGAGTCACAAAGCCCAAGGAAGTTTCAGTTGCGCCCAAGGTGCGCGCCGCTCGCGTCCGTAAACCGGCGGAGGACGCCGCACCGGTCAAAATGCCGCGTAGTGCAGGGCGTTCGAAGTCCCCTGCAGCCTCTGCCGCGGATCGCCAGCGCATGATTGCTGAACGTGCCTACTATCTCGCTGAGGCCCGCAGCTTTGCGGGAGGCGATTGCCAGGCAGATTGGTACGCAGCAGAGGCTTGGATCGACGCTCAGCTATCCACTTAAAGCGCCTGATGCGGCTGCGCGGATGTCTGCGCGCTGCCGGTCGCGGCCAGTCTAAATTCCGGTTCGGCGACCGCCAGAAAAACTTCTGGCGACGCACGAGGTTCTTGGTGTAACCTTATCACCTGCAAGATATTGACATCAGCCTGGAGTTTCTATGCGCGCTCATCATGATTTCACTAAATGTTCCCTCCTCGCTGCGTGTGGCGCGGTACTTTTGGTGCTTTCCATTCCTTTGGCCGAAGCGCAGACCGCACCCAAGGCAGACTTGGAGGATGTGGCTACTACCCACCCCACCGATCTCACCACCGCCAAGCTTGAAAACACGATTGGCACCCGTTGTGCCCTAGGTGATGGGGTTCCGCAAAATTATGGTTTGGCCGCACAGTGGTTTGATAAAGCTGCCCTCCATGGCTATGCCAAGGCCGAATATAACCTCGGCATGCAGTATTATTTCGGGCAAGGTGTCAGTAAGGACGAGACCAAAGCGGCTTATTGGTGGGAGAAGGCGGCAGCGCAGGGTATTGCCGCCGCGCAGTACAACTTGGGTAATCTCTATTTCTTAGGGCAAGGGGTACCGCAGGACTATAGCAAGGCCAGCCTCTGGTGGCACAAGGCCGCAGCACTCGGAAATACCCAGGCCACCAGTAACCTGGCAACTTTGGCGCGTCTGCACCCGGAGTTCCAATCGGTGGCTACTGAGAAAAAGACCGTAGTCACGCCTTGATGTGCGGCTGATCATTTAGTCGGTGCTTTTTTCTGTGTTGTCGGTCGCTATGCTGTTACCTTTCTGGACACGCATGGCGGCGGCATGTTCCTTTTCGATGTACTCCCGCTTGCCGCGTTCTGCGTTGAGTTGCCCTTCAAGGTCAGCCACACGTCGTTCATGACGACGGATCTTCAGCTTGTTACGAATATGCGTGGGTAGATAAATCAGCATGCTCGCAATAAAACCGGCGACGAAACCACTAAGCAGGACTACCCCCTGGGATTGTGCAAACGTCCACGAGAAGAAATGAATAGTGGCGGGTGCCCCGTTCTGAACTGCAAAAATGACAGCCAGCGCCGCTATCAAAAAAGAAACAACCATCCACATGACATTCTCCTTTGCTTGGTTGCGTATTTGTTGTAACGGTAACTTACATAACTTTAACCACGCCTGAAAAATATGCTGCGCACCCAACTGGTCCCGGCCCAGAGTGCCGTGGGCAGGATGATCAGCCAAGCCCATACCGGTAAATTGAGTATCGGGCTATCCAGCCGATGTTCCAGTGCCGCGATAATGCCTAAGCCTACCACAATAAACGTGCCGCCTACGCTATAGGTAAGCTTTTGCAAACCATTGTGCAGTTCCTGGCGAATGCCCTCGATGTCGTTATTGCGAATCACCAGGGGCAGTTCTCCCTGTTGGGCTTGGCGCAGGATATTGTGCAGGAGTACCGGCATTTCGGGCAGCACCAATCCCCATTGTGGGAAGTATTGTTTAAGCGCAGACCACCAGCCCTGCGGACCGCGCTGGCGACTGAGCCATTCCGTCAGCAGCGGCGTGGCGACTTCCCAGATATTGAGTGCCGGGTTGAAATCGCGGGCAATGCCCTCGACGTTGACCAGCGTTTTTTGGAGCAGCAGGAGTTGTGGCTGAGTTTGCATTTGAAAAGCGCGCGTCGTCTGGAAGAGACGAAGCAAGAGACTGGCGACGGATATTTCATTCAGGGGCTTTTCAAACACTGGTTCCGCAATGGCACGAATGGCTGTTTCGAAATCTTGTACGTTGGTGTCTGGTGGTACCCATCCGGCTTCCACATGCGCTTCTGCTACGCGCCGGTAGTCGCGCCGGAAAAATGCAATCATATTTTCAGCGAGGTAATGCTGACTCGCATCATCCAGGCTTCCCATGATGCCGAAATCAACGGCGATAAAGCGCCCATTCTTCGGATCAATAAAGACGTTGCCGGGATGCATATCCGCATGGAAATACGCGTCGCGAAAGACCTGGCGAAAAAAGATTTCTGCGGCGCGTCGCGAGAGTTGATCAAAATCGATGCCCGCGTTACGCAGTGCGTCGCGCTGACCGATGGGAATGCCATAAATGCGCTCCATCACCAATACCGGGGGCGCGCAGTAATCCCAATATATTTCCGGCACATAGAGCAGATCAGTCTCGGCAGAAAAATTACGCCGCAACTGGCTGGCATTGGCCGCCTCGCGTAGCAGATCCAATTCACCGCGAATGGTTTTGGCATATTCCGCGACAACCGCGCGTATTCTCAGGCGACGACCCTCCTGAGAATAGCGCTCCGCGAGATCCGCGAGCAGGGCGAGTATCGCCAGGTCCTGATCAATAATCCGCTGCAGGCCGGGGCGTCGGACTTTAATCGCCACCTCACGGCCGTCCAGTAACTGCCCAAAGTGTACCTGGGCAATGGACGCCGCAGCAGCAGGCTGATCTTCAAATTGAGAGAAGACCGTTTCAATCGGTTTACCAAGCGCCGCCTCGATAATCTGCCGGGCGACATTTGACGGGAAGGGGGGTACTGCATCCTGAAGTTTCGCGAGTTCCTGAGTAATATGGTCGGGAAGCAAATCTCGGCGGGTTGAAAGCATCTGTCCGAGTTTGATAAAGGTGGGTCCCAGCGTTTCCAGGGCCTCACGCAAGCGTTCGGCGAAGGTGCCCTGCGGACGCGGTCCCAACCAAGCCATAGGGCTTAGGCGTAGAACGGCCTGATAGGGTTTTAGCAAAGGGAGAAAATAAAGCACATCGTCCAGGCGATAACGCACTAGAACGCGGGTGATGTGCAGCGTACGTACAAAACGGAGGAAGGACTGTCGCATGGTGCCTAGTCTATCATGGAAATGACGCCGCGCACCGCCATGGTCGTGGCAAAAAAAAGCGGGCCTTAGTTGGCCCGCCCTTGTAGCGCTGGGAGGAAATTACTGAACGGTCTTCTGCACCTTGATGCTAGAATTGATTTCCACACGCTGATTCAGGAATCGACCTTGTCGGGTAGCGTTGGTGGCGACTGGGTTGTCGTAGGAGTGACCCTTCAGTACCATACGATCGCTCGTCACTCCATGTTGCCTCAGGTACTGCGCTACACTTTGGGCACGCAGCTTGGACAGCTTAAGATTGTATGCGTAACTGCCCACCTTGCTGCAATAGCCGTTGACATCGAGTACGGCATCCGGGTGGTTTTTTGCAAAGCTAGCCACTTGGTCCAGAACCTTGATGTCATGATCCAGAAGCTTGTATGAATCAAACTTGAAGTTAATTCCGGTAATGGTGATCGGTTTGCTCACCAGAATCGTCCGCTCTACAGGTGCGATGGGAGCGGGTGCGGGTGCGGGTGCGGGAGGCGTCGGCGCGACCGCCACTGGGACCGGTGCCGGGGCACAATAGGCAGGCACAGGACCATCAGTGACCGGGCGCCCGCCACGTACACAGATACCCGTGCTGGTGACAACGGGCTTGGCGCCGTGTTCTATTGCATAACCTACGTAGCCATCGTCCGCATAAGCGGCGCTGGCGAAAAGCCCCCCGCTGATGGCAACCAGCAGCGCAATATGTTTAATATGTTGCATTATTGAAACCCTCCTCTCTCAAGCCCTGGCGAAGCTGCCCGGCAAAAAATCTCTACCACATTTATAGAGGATGTTGTAAATGGGCAACTTTGTCAAGGCGCCGAGGGTGCAAGATACGCATAAATCATCAAAATACTGACCACTGTGCCAAAAATGGCCAGACTCCACAGCCGCCCGACTCGCTTGACAAAGAAAAGCCTAAGCCGCACAATGCGCCGCTAATCGTGGGAGGGGTTCCCGAGCGGTCAAAGGGATCAGACTGTAAATCTGACGGCTCTGCCTTCGGAGGTTCGAATCCTCCCCCCTCCACCAATTGCTGCTGTAGTTAATTGCTGAGCGCAGGACTTAGTTACGAGTTTTATTGTGCGGGTGTAGTTCAACGGTAGAACCTCAGCCTTCCAAGCTGATGGTGTGGGTTCGATTCCCATCACCCGCTCCAGTGTTCAGGCCCACATAGCTCAGTCGGTAGAGCACTTCCTTGGTAAGGAAGAGGTCACCGGTTCGAATCCGGTTGTGGGCTCCATATTTTTTGGGTCTTTACTTGGGTCTGGTATTCTTGGGGAGTGTCTGATGTCCAAAGGGAAATTTGAGCGGACGAAGCCGCATGTCAACGTGGGAACGATTGGTCACGTGGACCATGGTAAGACCACATTAACGGCGGCGCTGACGAAGGTGTTGTCGGCGAAGTTTGGTGGTGAGATTCGCGCCTATGATCAGATTGACAATGCGCCGGAAGAGCGGGCACGCGGGATCACGATTGCGACCTCGCACGTAGAGTATGAAACCGCAAATCGCCACTATGCCCACGTTGACTGTCCAGGACACGCCGACTACGTGAAGAACATGATCACCGGGGCGGCGCAGATGGACGGTGCCATTCTGGTCTGTTCGGCAGCGGACGGGCCCATGCCCCAGACCCGCGAACACATTCTGCTTGCCCGCCAGGTGGGTGTTCCCTATATTGTCGTGTTCCTGAACAAGGCCGACATGGTGGATGACGCCGAACTGCTGGAGCTGGTCGAAATGGAAGTGCGTGAACTACTTTCCAAGTACGAGTTCCCCGGTGATGACATCCCGGTGGTTATCGGCTCCGCGCTGAAGGCCCTGGAAGGGGATCAGAGCGACATAGGCGAGCCCGCGATTTTCAAACTGGCGGACGCCCTCGACAGCTACATTCCGCTGCCCGAGCGTCCCATAGACAAACCCTTCCTGATGCCGATCGAAGACGTGTTCTCGATCTCCGGTCGCGGCACGGTGGTGACGGGTCGTATTGAGCGTGGCATTGTTAAGATTGGCGACGAAATTGAGATTATCGGCATTCACAACACCGCCAAGAGCATCGTCACTGGTGTGGAGATGTTCCGCAAGATTCTGGATCAGGGTCAGGCCGGAGACAACGTCGGCGTCCTGCTCCGTGGCACCAAGAAAGATGACGTAGAGCGTGGTCAGGTGCTGGCCAAGCCCGGCAGCATCAAGCCGCACACGCGTTTTGAGGCCGAAGTATATGTGTTGTCCAAGGAAGAAGGTGGTCGTCACACGCCATTTTTCAATGGTTATCGTCCGCAGTTTTACTTCCGTACCACCGACGTAACGGGTGCGGTGGAGTTGCCGGAAGGAGTAGAAATGGTGATGCCGGGTGACAACATTCTGTTCAAGGTGGCGTTGATTGCACCGATTGCGATGGAAGAAGGTCTGCGTTTCGCGGTACGCGAAGGCGGCCGTACCGTTGGGGCTGGCGTGGTCTCCAAGGTGGTCGAATAATGGACAGTTCTAAAATTCGTATTCGCCTTAAATCGTATGATTATCGCATGCTCGACATTTCTGCTGCGGAAATCGTAGAAACCGCGCGCCGGACAGGTGCACGTGTTTGTGGGCCGATTCCTCTTCCTACAAAAATCGAACGTTTTACGGTTTTGCGCTCGCCGCATGTGGATAAAAATGCGCGTGATCAATTTGAACAGCGTACGCACAAGCGCTTACTCGACATTCTCGATCCCAACGACAAGACGGTGGATGCCTTGATCAAACTTGATCTGGCGGCTGGCGTCGATGTCGAGATCAAGCTGTAATTATAAAGGACGATACAATGGTAATGGGCCTGATCGGACGGAAAGTAGGTATGACGCGCATCGTTGCAGACGACGGGCGTGTGCTGCCGGTAACCGTCATTCATGTGGCGCCGAATACGGTGGCACAGGTTAAAGATATCGCCACTGACGGTTACTGTGCAGTGCAGGTGGCAACCGGTACACGCCGTCCACAGCGGGTAACCTCTGCTCTGGCGGGACACTTTCGTAAAAATGGCATTGCTCCTGGGCGGCTATTACGGGAGTTCCGTGTGGCGGATACCACTACTTATGCTTGCGGTGCGGATATCGATCTGGACATTTTCGCCGAAGGACAGCGCGTGGACGTGTCTGGCGTTAGCAAAGGTAAAGGCTTCGCTGGCGCCATCAAGCGCCACAATTTCCGGAGCAACCGGGCTAGTCACGGTAACTCGCGGGCCCACAATGCACCTGGTTCTATCGGTTGTCGCCAGACTCCTGGACGGGTATTTAAGGGCAAGAAAATGGCAGGGCATTTGGGTGCCGAGCAGGTCACAACGCTCAATCTTGAGTTGGTGCGTATTGATGCGAATCGTCGCCTGCTCATGATTAAGGGCGCTGTTCCTGGTGCCCGTGACGGGGACGTGATGGTTCGTCCTGCCGTGCGTGGTTAGGAGAAAAATAATGCAAGTGCAAAGCTTGGAAGTGACCACCGGGAAAAGTAGCGATGTCGAGGTCGCCGATGGTGTGTTCGGAGTGCCTTATAATGAGGCGTTGTTGCATCAGGTCGTGGTGGCCCAGATGGCCGGTATGCGTTCGGCGAACGCCGTCCAGAAAAATCGCGCGGCAGTGCGTGGTGGTGGACGCAAACCGTGGAAACAGAAGGGTACCGGTCGGGCGCGCGCTGGTAGTATTCGCAGCCCGATCTGGCGCGGTGGTGGACGAGCCTTTCCTGGTGGAAACGAAAACTATACACAGAAAGTTAACAAGAAGATGTGGGCTGGGGCGATGCGTACGGCACTAGCGGAATTGTTGCGACAAGGTCGTCTGCAGGTTATTCAACAAGAAGATCTTGCTGAGCCACGGAGCCGCTTGGCAAAAGATTGGTTGAGCCGCGCTGGTGGTGATAATTTCCTGCTCGTTATGGGTGAAGTGCCGCTGAATCTTTTCCTAGGTTTGCGAAACTTTCCGAAAGTGGGTATTGCCGGTTGGCAAGATATCGGGCCTGCTGATCTTCTCCAGTATGGTCGAGTGTTGCTGGATACCGAAGCGGCAGCCAGGTTAGGTGAGGTGTACGGATGAACGCTGAGCGTAAGTATCTTGTCTTGTTGGCGCCTATTATCAGTGAAAAGAGTACGATGGTGCAGCAGCAGGCGAATCAGTTCGTGTTTAAGGTCGCCCGCGATTCTACTAAGCTGGAAATCAAGTCGGCGGTCGAAAAACTCTTTGAGGTTCAGGTTCTTTCTGTTCAGACTTGTAACTATACGGGTAAGGAAAAGCGGATGGGTCGCCATGTCGGTCGCCGCTCTTCCTGGAAGAAAGCCTATGTACGGCTGGCCGAGGGCAGCAGCATAGATTACGGCGTTGCCTGAGGAAGAGGGATAAAACATGGCACTAGTCAAAACCAAACCGACCTCTGCGGGACGGCGTTTTGTAGTAAAAACAGTCGACTCACGCCTCCATAAGGGAGGTGCGCATCCGGCTCTTGTTGAAGCGCAGTCCCATAGTGGCGGTCGCAACAATCTTGGGCGTATTACTCGGCGTCACCAAGGTGGTGGACACAAGTCGCACTATCGCTTGGTAGATTTCAAGCGCAATAAATTGGATATACCTGGTAAGGTAGAGCGCTTAGAGTACGACCCCAATCGTTCGGCTCACATTGCATTGATTTGTTATGTTGATGGCGAACGTCGCTATATTCTCGCGGCAAAAGGCATGTCCGTTGGTGATCCGGTGCTCTCCGCTGAGCAGACGCCCATAAAGCCGGGTAATTGCATGCCACTCCGCGGTATTCCCGTGGGCTCGGTGGTGCACAACATTGAGATGCGGCCAGGTAAGGGTGGGCAGATCGCTCGCTCTGCTGGGGCATCTGCTCAGCTCATGGCGCGTGACGGAGATTATGCCCAAGTGCGCTTGCGCTCTGGCGAAGTGCGTCGAATTCATGTATCCTGCCGCGCTACGATAGGTGAGGTTGGGAATGAAGAACACGGCTCCCGCCAATTGGGCAAGGCCGGTGCGACGCGCTGGCGTGGTGAACGACCAACGGTTCGTGGTGTTGCGATGAACCCGGTGGACCACCCGCATGGTGGTGGCGAAGGGCGCACTTCCGGTGGCCGTCATCCCGTATCGCCTTGGGGACAGCCGACTAAGGGTCATCGTACCCGTAGAAACAAGCGTACGAGCAATATGATTGTGCGTCGTCGTTCGCGTTAGTGGTTAAGGGGATTTCACGTGCCACGTTCGATTAAAAAAGGTCCGTTCATTGATGAACATTTGGACCGTAAAGTACAGAGTGCTCAGGCGAGCAGTAGCCGTCGTCCGATCAAGACATGGTCGCGCCGCTCGACGATTACACCTGACTTCATTGGATTAACCATTAGCATTCATAACGGCCGTCAGCATATTCCGGTAGTCGTTAACGAAAATATGGTTGGCCACAAACTCGGCGAATTCGCTTTAACGCGGACCTTCAAGGGTCACGTTGCCGACAAGAAAGCTAAGCGCTAAAGGGGGTGTGATGAAATCGTCAGCAGTGCTAAAAGGACTTCAGATGTCCCCCCAAAAAGCGCGTCTCGTCGCTGATCTGGTACGCGGACAGCCGGTGGGTAAGGCGCTGGATATCCTGCGCTTCACCACGAAAAAGG
>JAKAFG010000254.1 GCA_021818125.1 Pseudomonadota bacterium
GATTGGGGGTGCATATGGAGCGTGTCTGGGTGGTGATCCCGGCGGGAGGGCGGGGACAGCGCTTTGGCGCGGCGCAGGCCAAGCAGTACGTTCTGCTGCGCGACCGTCCCGTCATTGCCCACACCCTGGCGGCCTTCCTTGGGGAACCGCGAATTGCCGGCATTCAGCTGGTTCTGCCGGGCGAGGATATTGCCACCGGCGCCTGGCGGGAATTGCTGGGACCCATGCCGGCGCCGCTCCTGCCCCCGGTGGTCGGGGGCGGCCTGCGTGCCGATTCGGTGCGCCTTGGTCTGGAGGCGCTGCTGCGACAGGGCGCGGTGCCGTCCGATTGGGTGCTGGTGCATGACGCCGCCCGGCCCTGTCTGCGTCGCGAAGATCTCCTGAGGCTACTGGAAAGTCTTGCGAACGCACCCCAGGGCGCGCTGCTTGCCGTGCCCGTTGCCGACACCCTCAAGCGGGGTGAGGATGGATGCTCTTCAGGTACCGTGGATCGGGAAGGATTGTGGCGCGCCCTGACTCCGCAGGCGTTCCCTCTCGGGGCGCTGCTGGTGGCCCTGGAAGCCGCGCGTGCGGAGCACCGGCAAATTACCGATGAGGCGTCGGCGATGGAGGCGCAAGGCTGGCGTCCCCGCCTGATCCCGGGACACGGCGATAACATCAAGGTAACCCTCAGTGATGATCTCATGCTCGCCGCCGCGATTCTCGCGGCGCGTAGTGAAGAAGGATAATCTCATGCAACTGCGTATTGGTCACGGCTTTGACGTACATGCGTTGGTGCCGGGAAGGGCTCTGATCCTCGGTGGCGTGTCGGTACCCTATGAACGCGGTCTTGCCGGCCACTCCGATGCTGACGTGCTCCTTCACTCCATCTGTGATGCCCTGCTGGGGGCGGCTGCCCTGGGCGACATCGGACGTCATTTCCCCGATACCGACGCCCGTTTCGAAGGTGCGGATTCGCGGCTCCTGCTCCGACATTGTCGTCAGTTGGTCCAGGGGAAAGGTTTTTCGGTAGGCAACGTGGACGCGACCATCGTCTGTCAGCGTCCCAAATTGGCAGATCATATCCCGCAGATGCGCGCCCATATTGCTGCTGACCTCGCTGTGGAGCTCGATGCGGTCAACATCAAAGCGACCACCACGGAGCAATTGGGCTATACCGGTCGGGGTGAAGGCATTGCCGCCCACGCCGTCGTGCTGATTCAGCATGTCTGAAAGTCTGCCGCGCATCTATCCCGCAGAGAGCGGTCTGCTTGGCGCCGAAATGAGGCAGTCTCCAGAAGACTTTCAGGTCACGGAACTGCTGCCTTTTGCCCCATCCGGTTTGGGCGCCCATCACTGGCTGGTAGTGGAGAAGCGCGGCCTCAATACTCAGGATGTGGCCAATCGTCTGGCGCGTTGTGCCGGGGTGGCGGTCCGGGATGTGGGTTTTGCCGGTCTCAAGGATCGTCAAGCCGTTACCCGGCAGAGTTTTACGGTGCCGGCCACGGCGGGTAGCAACCCGGATTGGGGCAGTCTGGAAGACGACAGTCTGCACCTTCTACAGGTCGGCCGCCATGACCGTAAATTGCGTCGGGGCGTGTTACGTGGCAACCACTTTCAACTCACCTTGCGCGCCACCACGGGAGCACACAGTCTCTGGGACGCCCGCCTGCAAATTCTCCGGAAACGAGGATTCCCCAACTATTTCGGTGCCCAGCGCTTCGGGCACCGAAATTTGCAAGAGGCCGCGCGACTGTTATCCGGACAGCCGATGCGAGTAGACCGCCATCGGCGCGGCCTGCTCTGGTCCGCGGCCCGCTCCGCCCTGTTCAATCTGGTCCTCGCCGAGCGGGTGCGGCAAGCCAACTGGACGGAGATTCTGCCGGGTGAAGTCGTGCAACTGGCGGGCTCGCACAGCATTTTTCTGGCGGAGGACGATGATCTCGCGGATTTGCAGGCGCGCGCCACCGACTGGGACCTGCACCCCACCGGCCCTTTGCCGGGTCGTGGCGGGTTGGCGCCGACCCTGGTTGCCGCCGCGCTGGAGACCTCGGCCCTGGGCGCGGGGCCCGTCATCGCCGGTACGACAGACGATGGCCTCCATTGGGCACGTCGTCTTGCAGAACAAGGGCTGGATGCCGCGCGGCGCCCCTTGCGCGCGCGTCCGGAAAACCTCAGCGGTCGCTGGGAGGATGCACAGACTCTGATTCTGAGTTTTTTCCTCCCTGCGGGCGTATTCGCGACGAGTTGTGTGGAAGGCCTTTTGGGGAGGGAAATGGCGGAAGCGCAAAGCCTTGACCTTTGTGTTGACTAGAGGCCTTGCAACGGACACCATAGTTCGGGACGGTATGCACTCTTCCAATGGCACCATATAACGAGGAGGATGATTATGGAAGCTCCGGTAACCATCGGCCGTTTGGCGCGTGAAGCAGGGCTTGCCGCAGAGACCTTGCGTTACTATGAGCGGATCGGGCTCATTCGGCCTGTGCAGCGGACCCCGTCCAACTATCGGCTCTATGACGGTGAAGCCGAAGCGCGGCTGCGTTTTATCCGGCGTGCCCAGAATCTTGGCTTTTCCCTGGCAGAAGTGAAAGAGCTGCTGGATATCAGCGGCAGTGCGGAGAACGACATGGGCGAGATCAAAGCGCTCACCGTGCAGAAACTTGCCGAGATCGATCGCAAGATCGCCGATTTGCAAAGAATGCGCACGGTCCTTGCGCAACAGGTCGACTGCTGCCCCGGCCATGGCCGAGTGGCTGATTGCCCGATCCTCGCGTCTCTGGCCGATGCAGAAAGCGCCTTACCTGTTGGGGAGCGCTGGGGGCGGCGGGATACTCGGATACCCTGCAACGCGGCGCAGCGCTGAGGGTGGAGTGCCGAAACTGTTTAACGTTGCCACACCCGGTTAAAGGCCTGACCTATAGTTGGGCGTGCCTATTCGCGACGGGACCAGCCCAGTAGAACGCGCAATGCGCCGCCGCCGCCCTCTTCCGGGCGCGCCTGAGCAAATGCCAGCACCTCCTGGTGACGCATCAACCACCCACCCACCAGCCTTTTCAGGACAGGAATGCGGCCGGGGGATCCCAGACCTTTCCCGTGGATGATGCAAACGCAGGTCCAGCGCCGTTGTCGCGCTTTCCGCAAAA
>JAKAFG010000255.1 GCA_021818125.1 Pseudomonadota bacterium
CCACGATGATGGCGGTGTAAATCCCGTAAAACCAGGGCGCATCCTTGGGGTGATGCTCCAGCGAGTGGCGAAAGCCGGTGACTTCCCCCCAACCCCAGGCCCCGGCGAGAGAGGCGACAATGGCCGCCACCATGCCTGCCCCGAGGATGCCCAGGGAAAACACAATCCGTCCCCAGGTGTCACCGAGATAAGGAATAATGGCCTCCGAGAGCTGATGCACCGTATTGAGGGGTGCGTTGGGGTTCAGACGGCCAATGGTGGCGGCCGTCGCGATCAGCACCGCCGCCATGACTGCCTGTGTAACGACCGCGCCAAAAGCTGTATCCCAACGGGCATGGCGGTAATGTTCGGGATGCAGGCCCTTATCGGCCACTGCCGACTGCTGGTAGAACACCATCCAGGGCATGATGACGGCACCGATATTGGCGGCGACCAGCATCATGTAATTGTCGTTGGTGATGGGCGCGTGCAGCAGGCCATCCAGGAGTTCATGGATGCTGGGATGACTGGCCCAGGCGATACCAAAAAAGACCAACTCAAAGAGGCCCATGATCAGGGCGATGCGTTCGACGCGCCGGTAAGATCCCGTCCAGACGATGGTCAGCAGGGTGGCTGCCGCCAGGGCAACCCCGACCCAGCGCGGCAAGCCATAGAGATGACTGACGCCCGCGACTCCCGAAAATTCCGTCAACAGGGCGCCGGTGGTGGCGACACTGAGACCGGCGACGGAGAGATAAGCCCAGCCTTTCCCGAAGGTTTCGCTAATCAGTTCGCCGTGGCCTTTACCGGTAAAAATGCCGAGGCGTACCGTTAGTTCCTGCACGATATAGAGGATAGGCATGAGGATGAATTGCAGGAGCAGCAGCTTGAAGCCCCATTGTGCGCCACTCTGCGCGGCGGTGATGATGCTGCCGACATCGGTATCGGCGAGCATGACCACCAAACCGGGTCCCAGCACCGCCAGGAAAATTCCCCAGCGAGAACGATGGGCGGGTGTGCTGGTTTTGCCGGGGGCGGGCGTTGACGACATAAGGAAGCATCCGTATTTATCTAGATTAAACGCGAATGATTCCCGTTTGCTTGTAGTTTGTCAAGTACACCATCGTCCGAAAATACCGCTAAACACCATCGGCTGCTAGTTCTTTTTGTCGGGAAATGTCAGGTGAGCGATCAAACCACCCGTTTTGGCATTGGCGAAGCGGAGGGTGCCGCCATGCAGGGCCATGATACGCTGACAAATCCGCAGGCCGATGCCGGAACCATGCCCGGACTGGCGCGGTAAGGTGCCGCTGTTCATTGGCTCGATGTCCCGTTCCGGCACGCCGGGGCCATGGTCGCACAGACAGATTTCGGTGCTGGCCGGATGGCGGATGATCTGCATATCCAGGCGTCCACCACCGTAACGCCGGGCGTTGTCAAAAAGATTGCGGAACACTCTTTCCAGCGCCAAAGGGCGGCAGCGCAGGGGCGGCAGGACGACCGCCCCGGCAGGATGCTCTACCCGTACCCCCAGACCATAGCGTTCCCGTGCCGTCTCGGCCATTTCGGCCACCCAGTCGCTCACCTCCACCTGGATGACTTTTTCCTGGTCTCCGCTGCGCACCAGGGTCAGAAACTTGTCGATGGTCTCATCCATTTCGCTGACGTCCACCAGCATGGCCGCTTTTTCGGCCAGCAGATCGTGATCCTGAAGGTGCAGGGTCAGCAGCAGGCGCGACAGGGGGGTGCGTAGTTCGTGGGAAATACCGGTGAGCAGCAGGGTGCGTTCTTCGTGCAGGCGGTGCAGATCGTTAGCCATACTGGTGATGGCCTGCTCCAGATGACACACCTCCAGAGGGCCGCCAATGGGTTCCAGAGACTCCGGCATATCGCCCCGGCCAATGCGCGGCGCTTCTGCCGCCAGTCGGGCCAGGGGGCGGTTGATCTGGCGGACGATGAGCCAAGCGCCGAGCAGGGTACAGAGGGCGATGACGCCGAGGCGCATAAACATGAAGCCCTGTCCGCCGAAATTCATGGGGGAGACGCGCATGCCCAGCCAGGGCTGATGGTGGCTG
Source organism: Pseudomonadota bacterium (assembly GCA_021818125.1). Lineage (GTDB taxonomy): Bacteria > Pseudomonadota > Gammaproteobacteria > Acidithiobacillales > Acidithiobacillaceae > Acidithiobacillus. The sequence goes on from JAKAFG010000255.1 coordinate 2,055, forward strand.
CCGCGAATCCACATCCAGGTGGCATCGGCATCGCTGGGGCCGACCCGTAGCGCCGCGCCGTGGGCAATGTGCGCGAGGTAACCGGCGCTTTGGCGCAAAAAATAGTTGCTGGCGGGCGCGCCCGGCAAATCATGGGGCGACCGCCATTGCAGGGTACCGGTAGGTGTGTGATCGGCGCCGGCGGCAATCAGGGCGTGGTCAGTCTGCCAGAGAAATTCCGCGAAGCGTTCGGCGGCAGGATTCAGCACGTATTGATGAAACAGGACATAGACGGCGCCCTGGGTCCCCAGCAGCAGAACCGCCAGCAGGAGCACGGTCCGCCCCAGGGTGCTGCGCGGCCAGAAGCTGCGCATGCTCAGGGCTCCGCGACAAACAGGTAGCCATGACCCCAGACCGTGCGGATATGCCGGGGTCGGCCGGGGATACTGTCGAGCAGGCGGCGCAGGCGGGAAATCTGCATATCAATGCTGCGGTCGTCGCTTTCGAGCTGGCGGCCGCGGGTCAGCCACATGAGCTTTTCGCGGGTCAGAGGCTGGCCTTCATGCTGAATGAGCGTCGCCAGGGTCTGGAACTCGGCGCTGGTGAGAGACAAGGTTTGCCCGCCAAGTTGAATCTCTTGCCGGCCCATGTCCACGGTGAAGGGGCCGCATTGGAAGGGGGCCGTTACCGCTTCGAGGCGGGGTGCGGCGGCGTGGGTGCGGCGCAGAATCGCCTGGATGCGGGCCACCAGTTCGCGGGGATGAAAAGGCTTGGCGAGATAGTCGTCGGCGCCCATCTCCAGGCCCAGGATGCGGTCTATTTCATCGCCGCGCGCGGTGAGCATGAGGATGGGGACATCATGATGCTGGCGCAGCCGTCGGCAGATTTGCAGGCCGTCTTCATGGGGCAGCCCCAGATCGAGAACGATCAGATCAACAGGTGTTTCGGCAAGCAGACTGTCGATCTGCCGACCGTCATTGATGCCACGCACCGCAAAGCCAAAACCCTGCAGGTGCGACTCCACCAGGCTGCGCAGGCGCAGGTCATCATCGACTACCAAAATCTGTTTCTGTGTGTCCAT
>JAKAFG010000256.1 GCA_021818125.1 Pseudomonadota bacterium
AATTACTCGGCCAGTCGTATCAGGATTTTGTGGTATCTGACGCAGTCTCCGAAAAGGTGTTCAAAGTCTTTCACCAGGCCATGGGTGTCAGTCACGTCTCTCTGGAAAAGGTGGCGGTCAGCGCGCCGAAAGCGCGTTGACAGGCGGTCGCCGCGCCGGAATAAAATGCCACGAGCAAGGCTGACGAACGGAACGGCGCACATCATGGCGACAAGCGATAACCGCGAAGCGGTGCGAGTGGTGATGGCCTACCATGAACGATCCAAGCATCACCTGAATCGCTATGCCGCCGGGCCGGAAGCGCTGGACTGGGATACACAACCCAACCCCTTCCGCGAGTTCACCGGAAGCCCGCGGCGCATTTTGCCATTGCTGACGGACGAAACTGCCGTCACCTTCGCCGGGCTGTCCGCCGCCACGCCCCAACCCTTCACTCTCCAGGCGGTCGCTCAGTTTTTGGAGCTTTCCCTCGGGCTGGCGGCATGGAAGGAATACGGCCCGGATCGCTGGGCGTTGCGCTGCAACCCGTCCAGCGGCAACCTGCATCCCACCGAGGCCTATCTTCTCGCCTTCGGGGTGCAGGGCATCAGTGATGGACTCTACCACTATTTGAGTCGGGATCATTTGTTGGAACAACGCTGGTATCCCGATGTCGGACAGCACGGCTCAGGGGTGTATATCGCGCTGACTTCCATAACGTGGCGCGAAGCGTGGAAATACGGCGAACGGGCACTGCGCTATTGCCAACTGGATATTGGCCATGCGCTGGGTGCCCTGCGCTACGCTGCGGGTACCCTGGGTTGGCACCTTCGCCTGCGCGGGGATGTGGACGATACCCGGCTGCGCAGTCTCCTCGGCCTGGATCGTTCCAGCGATTTCGCGCATGCCGAAGGCGAGGATGCGGAGCTGCTGCTGGAAATCCTCCCAGCCGATACAATGTCCTCCGCCATCGGTAGTCCCACTGCGCTGCCGGGGCAATGGCGGGGTCAGGCCAACTGCCTGGATCCCCACCCCCTGTATCAGTGGCCGGTCATCGCCGAAACGACAACCGCCAGCAGGATGCCGGTACTCACTCCCGACCCGCTTCCGCCTGATCCATGGCCGGCACGCAAAAAATCGGGGCAGACCGCCGCCAGCGTCCTGATCCGCCGTCGGCGCAGCGCCCAGCGCTTCGATCCGAAGACGGTCATGGCGGCCGACGATTTCTTTACGCTCCTGGATGCGTTGCTGCCCCGTTCCGCCCTGCCCTGGGATGTTTGGCCCTTCACCCCACGCATCCATCCGATACTTTTTGCGCATCGCGTCGAAGGACTGAACAGCGGTCTCTATGCCCTGCCCCGCACTGGGGAGGGCGAACAAGTGCTACGCATGGCCCTCAATCCCGACTTCTCCTGGGAAGCAGTGGCCGGTGCGCCTACCCATCTGCCCCTGCGGCGACTCTATAGTGGCGACGTGCGCAGTATCGCCCGGACCCTGTCCTGTCACCAGGCCATTGCCGCCGATAGCTGCTTTGCCGTGGCCTTTCTGGCGGAGTATGCCGACCCCCTGAAGAGCGGCGCCTGGCATTATCGTTTGCTCTACCAGGAAGCCGGACTGCTGGGCCAGATATTGTATCTGGAAGCCGAATCCCTGGGCCTGAACGGCACCGGCATCGGCTGTTTTTTTGATGATGCCGTGCATGACATATTGGGGATACAGGATGACAGCCTGCAATCCCTCTACCACTTCACCGTGGGTCATGCCCTGACGGATACGCGAATTAGCACTCTCCCGCCCTATGCCCACCGGGAACTGAACACTCACACCGGAGAAAATTCATGAATACCCGCTCCTTTCAGCGTATTGATGTGCATAAGGCCCGCGAACTCCTGCAAAGGCAGGACACCGTGTTACTGGATTGCCGCCATCCCAGCGACTTCCGGGCCGGACATATTGCCGGAGCTTCTCCCCTGGGCGATTACAACGCCGATGACTATGTGCTGAACATGGCCAAACATCGTCCCGTGCTGATCTATTGCTACCATGGCAACGCCAGCCAGATGCGTGCCCAACTCTTTGCCGATTTTGGTTTTGCGGAGGTATATAGTCTGGATGGCGGTTACGAAGCCTGGCGCAAGGTGCATACGCCCGCAAATCCGCAGCTCACCGAGGCGCTGCAATGCTGGCTGACGGCGCAGGAGTTTCCCGCCGCAGACATCCACGCGCGTACCCGCGACGGGGTGACGCCCTTGATGCGCGCTGCCGGCGAGGGCCATCCTGAACGGGTGGCTGAACTGCTCGCCGCCGGTGCCGACCCGCACCAGCGCAACAACGATGGCAATCAGGCCCTCTGGTTCGCTTGTGTCAGTGAGAATCTGGACACACTGGACCTGCTGGTCGCGGTTGGCGCCAACCTCAACCACCAGAATGACAACGGCGCCACTTGCCTGATGTATGCTGCATCCGCTGGCAAGACGGCGGTAGTGGAGCGTTTGCTGGCATTCGGTGCAGACCGGAGCCTCCTTTCGCTCGATGATTTCACCGCGCTGGATATGGTCGCCAATCTGGAATGTCTGAATTTGCTGCGCGAAACACCGAGGCGGGTAAAGGCCGCCACCTGAACAGGCATTATTATTGCCTTACCGAGTAATAGATGCCGTTTTGGCCATAACCTGACAAAGGAACAAAGATGCCTATCTTCGATTACCATTGTTGCGATTGCGACGCCGACTTTGAATTACTGGTCATGAGCTCAACCATCCCAAACTGCCCGCAATGTGGCAGCCAACACTTGGAAAAGCAGCTTTCGCGGGTGGCCGTACCTGGTCGCAGTGCTGGACTGATTGCGCGTGGTCGTGCGCAAGCGGCGAAAGAGGGGCACTTGAGCAATTTCTCGCCCGCCGAGCGCAAATCACGCTGACTCGGCAGGCATCGTTTCACCCCCACCGACTTTTGGAACAACACCAGCGAGGACTTATCATGAGTGGCTTTTTCATGGATTGGGATGGCAATTTACGCAGCGTTGAGGACCCGGGAGGCGGTTACGTTTGCGATGTCGACCTGCCGGCACGCTATGTCGCAGTAATGCAGGGCAGCATATTAGCCCATGAAGCG
>JAKAFG010000257.1 GCA_021818125.1 Pseudomonadota bacterium
AAACTCGGGCTGCCGGAGGAGTTGGTCAGCAAGGCGCGCGGTTATCTGGAATACTTGCACAGCCACTAGGCCAAAAGCGTGCTGGTTGCCGCGGTACCATAGATGACAATCCGTATGTGCCAAGGCATTTTTATTTGACCTCACAGCAAAAAATGTCTAGCTTTTTGTGTTGATACTTTATTCCCTGAGGAGTACGACGATGACGTCCCCGACGACTACGCAAGATCGCCCAAGTCCCGAGCTGGAAACAGAAGAGCTGACGGGTGCGGAGATTGTAGTCCGTGCGTTGCGTGATGAAGGTGTGGAATATGTTTTCGGTTATCCGGGCGGTGCGGTGCTGTATATTTACGACAAACTCGCGCAGCAGGATGCCGTCAAGCATATTCTCGTGCGCCATGAGCAGGCGGCGGTGCATGCGGCGGATGCCTATTCCCGGGTCACCGGCAAGGTCGGTGTGGCGCTGGTCACCAGCGGCCCGGGTGCCACCAATGCGGTGACCGGCATTGCCACGGCGTATATGGACTCGGTGCCCATGGTGGTGATCACCGGGCAGGTGCCCGTTGCGCTCATCGGCAATGACGCCTTTCAGGAAGTGGATACGGTGGGTATTACGCGCCCCTGCACCAAGCATAATTTCCTGGTGAAGGATGTCCGCGATCTGGCGAGCACCCTGAAGACGGCTTTTTATCTGGCGGCGACGGGGCGGCCTGGACCGGTGCTGGTGGATATCCCCAAGGATATTACCAGCCACAAGACCCATTATCACTACCCGGAAAAAATCAGTCTGCGTTCCTACAAACCGACGCTGAAAGGCCATCCGGGGCAGGTGCGTAAAGCCATGCAGCTCATTACCAGTGCGCAGCGGCCGATGTTCTATACCGGCGGTGGCATTATCCTCGGTAACGCCTCCGGGGAACTACGCAAGCTGGTCCGCACGCTGGGCGCGCCCATTACCCATACCCTTATGGGCTTGGGCGCCTATCCGGCATCGGATCGTCAGTTCCTGGGTATGCTGGGTATGCACGGTACCTACGAGGCCAACATGGCCGTGCAACATTGTGATGTGCTGGTTGCTCTGGGCGCGCGTTTTGACGATCGCGTCACCGGCAATCTCGCCAAATTCGCGCCACACGCGCGGATTGTGCACGTAGACGTTGACCCCTCTTCCATCTCCAAGAATGTGCGGGTGGATGTGCCCGTCGTCGGCGATTTGCAGCAGGTTCTGCTCGAAATGAATCAGGTGCTGGCGGAGAGCGATCAGCGCAACGATCCCCAGGCGATGCAGACGTGGTGGGCGCAAATTGAGGAATGGCGGCAGCGCGATTGTCTGCATTACAAGCAGGACGATCGCTTCATCAAGCCGCAGTTTGTGGTGCAGAAGCTTTTTGAACTGACGGGCGGTAATGCCATCGTCACCTCGGATGTGGGACAGCACCAGATGTGGGCGGCGCAGTTTTATGGTTTCGACCGGCCACGGCGCTGGGTCAACAGTGGTGGGTTGGGTACCATGGGCTTCGGGCTCCCGGCGGCCATGGGCGCGCAGGTCGCCGAACCGGATTCGACGGTGGTTTGTGTGACGGGCGATGGCAGCATCCAGATGAATATTCAGGAGTTGTCCACCTGTCTGCAGCATCATTTGCCCATCAAGGTGGCGTGTCTCAACAATCATTATCTGGGGATGGTGCGCCAGTGGCAGGAGTTCTTCTATGAGAACCGTTACGCCATGAGTTATGTGGATGCCTTGCCGGACTTCGTCAAACTGGCCGAAGCCTACGGCCATATCGGCCTGCGCGCGGATACGCCCGCTGATGTGGAACCGGTGATCCGTGAGGCACTGCGCCTTAAAGATCGCATGGTGTTCATGGATTTTCAGGTGGACCCGCAGGAAAACGTCTACCCCATGGTGCCTGCGGGTGCGGCCCTCTCTGAAATGATTCTGGTATAACCCATGCGCCATATCATCTCTATCTTGCTGGAAAATGAAGCGGGTGCTTTGTCACGAGTGGCAGGGTTGTTCGCAGCGCGCGGGTATAACATTGAAGCGATGACCGTCGCGCCGACCCATGATCCGAGTATCTCGCGGATGACCGTGGCCACCCGCGGCTCCGAAGAGATCATGGAGCAGGTCCTCAAGCAGTTGAATAAGCTCGTGGAGGTCATCCGCGTGCATGACCTGACAGAAGGCCCGCACATTGAGCGGGAGTTGATGCTCATCAAGGTCCATGCCGTGGGGCCGGATCGTGAGGAAGTCAAAAGGCTGTCGGATGTTTTCCGGGGGCGCATCATTGATGTGACGGACCGCTCCTACACTATGGAACTGACCGGTACTGGCGAGAAGCTGGACGCCTTTATCCATGCTCTGGATCCCGGCATGGTCATTGAAGTGGTACGTAGCGGTGCCAGCGCCATCAGCCGTGGTGCCAGGGCAATCTAAGTCTTAAACGAAAAAGTTACAATCACTTAATCAGATAGCAAGAGGTTTCACATGAAGGTTTATTACGATAACGACGCCGATCTCGCCCTGATCCAGAAGAAGCAGGTGGCCATCATCGGCTACGGTTCCCAGGGTCATGCCCACGCCTTGAACCTCAAGGATTCCGGCGTCAGCGTGGTCGTCGGTCTGCGCAAGGATTCTTCCTCCTGGGAAAAGGCCAGTAAGGCCGGATTGGCAGTCAAGGAAGTCGCCGCGGCCGTGGCGGCAGCCGATGTGATCATGATCCTGACTCCCGATGAAGGCCAGGGCGCGCTGTATCGCGATGAGATCGCACCAAACATCAAGCAGGGTGCGGCACTGGTATTCGCCCACGGCTTTAACGTCCACTTTGGCCAGATTCATCCGCGAGCCGATCTGGATTGCTTCCTGGTGGCGCCCAAGGGTCCGGGGCATCTGGTGCGTTCCACCTACACCCAGGGCGGCGGTGTGCCCAGCCTGATTGCGGTGCATCAGGATGCCAGCGGCAATGCCACCAATATCGCCCTGTCTTACGCCAAGGCCAACGGCGGCACCCGTGCCGGCGTGATCGAGACCAGCTTTCGGGAAGAGACCGAAACCGATCTTTTCGGCGAGCAGGCGGTGCAGATCGGAA
>JAKAFG010000258.1 GCA_021818125.1 Pseudomonadota bacterium
GAAGCCCAGATCGGCAGCAATTTCGTGCCCAACGATCTCGATTTTGATAAAGAACAGCGGATGCTGCTTATCACCGGTCCCAATATGGGCGGCAAATCCACCTACATGCGGCAAACAGCGCTCATCGTCCTGCTCGCCCACATCGGCAGCTGGGTGCCTGCCCGCGAAGCCATCATTGGCCCCATCGACCAGATTTTCACCCGCATCGGCGCTGCCGACGATCTGGCCGGCGGTCGCTCCACCTTCATGGTGGAAATGAGCGAAACAGCGCGCATCCTCCATCTCGCTACGGCACAAAGCCTGGTGATCCTGGATGAAATCGGGCGGGGCACCGCCACTTATGATGGCCTCTCCATCGCCTGGGCCACGGCCGAAGCACTGGTGGAACGGGGCGCCTGCACGCTCTTCGCCACCCACTATTTTGAATTGACGGAGATGGATATTCCCGGCCTGCGTAACGCCCATTTCGACGCTTTGACGCAAGGGGATCAGGTCGTATTCCTGCATCGGGTGGAGGGTGGCCCGGCCGCGCAGAGCTACGGACTGGCGGTTGCCAAGCTTGCCGGGATTCCTGACCCGGTCGTGCAACGCGCCCGCCAGCGGCTCAGTCAACTGGAAGAAACCGCCCAGCAGCCGACCCACAATACAGCGCCCGCCCAGTTGTCCCTCTTCCAGGCCGCTCCGCATCCAGCGGTGCATCGATTAAGTCAGATGGAACCGGACCAACTCAGCCCCAGGCAGGCCCTGGATCTGCTCTACACACTCAAAGAATTAGCGCAGTAAAAACCGGTTACGCCCTTACTCCACTTTCACTTCAATGGCCTTATGCTTCGTTTCAGTACTTTTGGGCACCTGGAGATTCAGCATGCCATCCTTAAACGTGGCTTTGATCTTGGTTTCATCGACATTGTCAGGCAGCGTAAAACTACGGACAAAGCTTCCGTAGTACCGCTCGACTCGATGGAACTTTTTCCCTTTTTCTTCCTTCTCCTGCTTCCTTTCTCCCTGGATGGTAAGTACCCCATTGTCCACGCTGACTTTGACATCTTCTTTCTTGACCTCGGGTATTTCTGCCTTGATCACGAACTCGTTGCCAGTCTCGCTGATGTCAACGCGGGGAGACCAATCACCCGTTGTGATGAGTTCCTGACCCCGGTTAGAAGGCCAACCCATCGCCCTTATGTAGCGATCAAACATGTCGTCGATTTCACGCAGCGGTTCCCATTTAATAAGTGCCATGATATTGCTCCTCAATTATGCGGGACTCGTTTACCTTATTGGATAGCCCGCCTTCCATCCAGTAAGGGATTCATTTTATCGGCTGCCCCCGCCCGAATGCCGGGTCGGGTGCCACGGCTACAAGACCGCAATGAATTCGTCTGCTTGAGTGGTAGCACCTGTTTCGGGATTCAGCGCAACGTAGCCACCTGCTTCGGCGGGAGTAAGTACGGCGGTCAGTTCCATGACTTGACTCCGGTAGGAAAGATTTAATTCTAGCTCATTATTATGGGCAGTGGTGTCCAATCGGAATAGGAAGAAGCCTCTCGGCCCTTCCCTCTCACACGAATGGATTAACTTCCTGCTGCGGCGCAAGGCCGGCGCTTCACGTACACCTTGTGGCGCGGGTAAATCGCCGTGCAGCGCGATAGCCGCGCGTGGCCTGTACCCCGCGCAGCGCCCACAGGCCGGCGATGAAATAACTGCCAGTAATGAGCAGCGCCTGGCGATGATTGCCCTGGGTGAGCCAACTGCTGACGCCGTAGGTCAGCGGGCCGATGATCGACGCGAGCTTGACCGCCAGCCCCCACAGCCCGAAAAACTCGGCACGCTGCGCTGGTGGCGCCAGCAGCCCCACCATGGCCCGCCCCGCCGACTGCGAGGCACCCATGCACAACCCGGCCAGATTGGCGGCCACCCAGAACATGCGCTCGTCCGGCGCGGCCCAGGCCAGCACCACCACGCCTATCCAGCCGATCAGAGTAAAAGCAATCGCCCGCACGTGGCCAATGCGGTCCTGCACATGGCCAAAAAAGAATGCCCCGATGGCTGCCGTGATGTTGACCACCAGCACAAGCAGAATGGTCTGCTGGGTATTGAAATGGAAAGCCTGGCTGGTGTAAATCGCGGCCAGGGTAATCACCGCCTGGATGCCGGCCTGATACAGCACGGTGCAGATCAGAAAGCGTTTCAGGTCGGGCAGGCGTTCGAGATGGCTGAGCGTGCGTCGCACCTGAGCCCAGGCGCTGCGCACCGTGCGCTCGGTTTGCGGCACCGCGCGCTCGCGCAGCAACAACAGCGTAGGCAAACTCACGAGCAGGAAAAGCGCAGCGGTAATCAGCATGGAAACCGGCACAAAGTCCACCGTGCCCTGCCCCTGTGCCTGCGCCCAGTTAATGTAAGCCAGACTCGTGCCCAGCGACATCAGCCCGCCCACATATCCCAGCGCCCAGCCCCAACCCGACACCCGGCCGAGCGCACGCGGACGCGCCAGTTCAGGTAGAAACGCGGCGATCAGGTTTTCGCCGGTGCCGAAAAAAAAGTTGGACAGCACCAGCGCGATAATCGCCAGCCCCAGCGCGCCCGGCGTCGCAAAAACCAGCAGCGCGGTGAAGCCGACGCAGCCCAGCGTAGTGAGCCACAGCAGTTTTTTCTTGCGGGCGTGGGCGTCAGCATAGGCGCCGACCAGCGGTGCTGTGAACATCACCAGCGCGTAGGAAGCCGACAAGGCCAGCGTCCAGGCAAAGGTGGCCCAGGGCGCGTTGCCGGCGACGACGGAGACAAAATACGCGCTGAATACGGCGGTGATGACCACCGTCGTATAGCCGGAATTGGCGAAGTCGTACATCGCCCATGCCCACACCTCGCGGCGGCGCACACCGGGTTGAAGCAAGGCATTCATTTACAAAATGTCATCCGGAATATGATGTTAAAAAAACCGAGGTCGCAGACATCACGGCGCTGCGGGCGCATTGGTGAAAATGTGAGGGTTTGATCCCCCCAAGCGGAAGCTGGCTAGTTCGGGAAGCAGGCGTTCAATAGGACCCAATGAGTTACTTGAGAGAAACAACGTTTTCCTCC
>JAKAFG010000027.1 GCA_021818125.1 Pseudomonadota bacterium
AGAATGTGGAGTGAAAGCCAATGACGGGTGGAGCAGAACGCGGTATCCTGTGGATTATTTCGGCACCCAGCGGCGCGGGAAAGACCAGCCTGGCCCGGGCGCTGGTGGCGGCGACCCCGCAATTGCGCACCTCCGTCTCTTACACCACACGGCCCCCGCGGCCGGGCGAGGCAGAGGGAACGGACTATCACTTTGTTCCCATGGAGGCCTTCACGGCCATGGCGGAGCGGGGTGAGTTTCTGGAGTATGCCCGGGTGCACGGCAATGGTTATGGCACCAGTGAACCTTGGGTTAAGAGTCAGTTGTTCGCTGGGACCGACTGTCTGCTGGAGATCGACTGGCAAGGTGCGCGGCAGGTGCGGGAAAGATTGCCGGGGCAGGCGGTCAGTATTTTTATCCTGCCGCCTTCTGTCGCCGCTTTGGCGGAACGTCTGCGCGGCCGTGGCCAGGATTCAGAGACGGTTATTGCGCGCAGGCTGGCGGCGGCACGTGAAGAGCTGTTGCATTATGACGAGTTTGATTATCTGGTGGTGAATGACCACTTCCAGGATGCGTTAGCCGACTTGCAGAGCATTGTCCATGCCGAGCATTTGCGGCTGGGTTACCAGCAGCATGCACAGCATCAACGATTAAAGAGCCTTCTCGGTATTGGCGGTTGAATTGATAAAAAAGGTGAATAGACGATGGCACGAGTAACAGTAGAAGATTGTCTGGATCATGTGGATAATCGTTTTGAGTTAACTTTGGTAGCGGCGCGACGGGCGCGGCAATTGGCTTCTGGCGCTGTGCCGGAAGTGGAGCCGGGACGTGACAAGAATACGGTCATTGCTCTGCGCGAAGTGGCTGCCGGCAAGGTGAGCCGGGCGATTCTGGACGAGCAGATGCCGCCACCGTTACCCAATTTCCCCGGTGCGGCGAACCGCGAAGCGGCTGGAGCTGAGGATGTCGCTGGCGAGTGAAATCGAGCTAGGCACAGCGGTGCCGAGACTGCCTCTGGCGACAGCGGTGGGCGAGGTGCTGCGTCTGCCGCCGATTTCTCCGGCTTTAGAGGATCCTTGCGCGCCGCTGCGCATGTTGCTCCAGCAATACATGACGCCCGAAGAGGTGGTGCGCGCGCGTGAAGCCTACGAGTTGGCGGCTACCGCGCACGGAGCACAGACCCGGCGTAGTGGCGAACCCTATATTCATCATCCGGTGGCGGTCGCCTGCATTCTCGCCGAGCTGCAACTGGATATTTTCACCATCCAAGCCGCCTTGCTCCATGATGTGATTGAAGATTGCAACATCAGCAAGGAAAACATCATCGAGCGCTTCGGGCCAGAAGTGGCGGAGATGGTGGATGGGGTCAGCAAGCTCGGGCAGGTGCGTTTTGAAACCCGTGAAGAGGCACAGGCAGAGAACTTCCGCAAGATGTTTCTGGCTATGTCCCGGGATATTCGGGTGGTGCTGATCAAACTGGCCGATCGTCTGCACAATATGCGCACCATGGGCGTGATGAAGCTGGAGAAGCGGCGGCGTATTTCCCGGGAAACCCTCGATATCTACGCGCCCATCGCGCAGCGTCTGGGTATTCACGCCATCCGCATTGAGTTGGAGGAGTTGGCCTTCTCCCATCTCTACCCCAAGCGTTGGCACACCCTCAATGAGGCCGTAAAGGCAGCGCGTGGTAACCGCAAGGAGGCGGTGCAAAAAATTGAACATGCCCTGGAGGACCGCCTCCGGCAGGAGGGGTTGGCAGCACAGGTCAGCGGTCGTGAGAAACATGTTTACAGTATTTATAGCAAGATGCAGAAGAAGGGTATGCCCTTCAGTGCCATCCACGATCTCCATGCCTTCCGGGTTATTGTCGCCGATGTGGATGCCTGCTATCGCGTTTTGGGCATTGTTCATAGTCTGTATCGGCCGATTCCCGGGCGTTTCAAAGACTATATCGCCATCCCCAAATCCAACGGATATCAGTCCCTGCACACCGTGCTGCTGGGTCCCTTTGGGCATCCGGTAGAGGTCCAGATCCGCACCGGGGATATGCACCGGGTCGCCGAAGCGGGGGTGGCGGCGCACTGGCTGTACAAGACGGGCTCGAATAATGCGCATGCCGAAACACAGGCGCGCGCCTGGTTGCAGCGTTTGCTGGAACTGCAGATACAGGGGGGAGACTCTCAGGAGTTTCTGGAGAGCGTTAAGCTCGACCTGTTTCCTGATGAGGTCTATGTGTTTACCCCCAAGGGCAAGATTCTCAGCTTGCCGCGTGGTGCGACGGCGGTGGATTTTGCCTATGCCGTGCATACGGATATTGGTGACCAGGCGGTGGCCGCTAAGGTCAATGATATGTACGTGCCTTTGCGCAGCCCTCTGAATAACGGGGATAAGGTAGAAATCGTCACGGCAGCTTCGGCGCATCCGCAGCCCGGCTGGCTGGATGTGGTGGTGACCGCCAAAGCGCGCAGCAGCGTGCGTGCTTATCTGAAGACCATTCAGCGCGGCGATGCCGAAGTGTTGGGCCGCAACTTGCTGGAAAAGGCGATGCGTAGCCTGGGCGCCAACCTCCAACAAGTTGAAGCGGCTGATTTTCGGCGGGTACTGACGACGTTCAATGTTCAGGATGAGGGGCAACTGCTCGCAGCCATCGGCATGGGCGAGGTCTTCCCGTTGGTGGTGGCCCACAAATTGTTACCTGAGGAAGAAGATCGCGGGAAACTGGCGCAGACCGCGCGCCGTCTGGGGCAGGCGGTAAGTCAATTGTTACCGAGCCGCCTCAACCGTGAGGAGGCCACGAAAAAGCCGCTGTTGATTCGGGGGACAGAGGGGATGCCGGTGACGCTGGCGCGTTGCTGCCGACCTATCCCCGGCGATCCTATTTTGGGTTTTATCAGTGCTGGCAAAGGCGTGGTGGTGCACACCCACGATTGTCACAATATCCGCGAGTGGCGCAAACGCCGCGACCGTTGGGTGGATGTGCAGTGGGACCCCGAAGCTCAGGGTGAATTTCCGGTGACGATCCGGGTGGTGGCGGAGAGCGCGCGTGGCGTGCTGGCCCGCGTTGCCACCCTGATTTCCGATGAAGATTCCAATATTGATCATGTGGACATCGAGCCCCAGGATGGACTCTATACGGGCATCACCTTTACCATACAGGCACACGATCGTGATCACCTGGCCAAAATCATGCGGAGTTTGCGTAGTCTGCCGATGGTATCCCGGGTACAGCGGGTCAAAGGCTAACAAGGAGTTTAATCTATGCCAGTTCCAGTTCAGAGTAATTCGGCACCTCAGGCCATCGGGGCCTACAGTCAGGGTATGGTGCATGACGGCCTGCTCTACCTTTCGGGTCAGATCCCCCTGGACCCCAGTACCGGGCAGATGGTAGAAGGCGGCGTCGCTCTGCAGATCCGGCGGGTGCTGGATAACCTGCAGGCAGTCTGCGAGGCAGCAGGCGGGCGTCTACAGGATGCGATCAAATTGCAGGTCTATTTGGTGGATCTCGGCCATTTCGCGCAGGTGAATCAGGCCATGGAGGTGGCGTTCACGCCACCTTATCCGGCGCGTGCGGTGGTACAGGTGGCTGCTCTGCCGCGTGGTGCGCAGGTAGAAATAGACGGCATCGTTGCCTTGGGCAAGGCGCGCTGAGATGGAGCGTGCGGAAGCGCTTGCCCAGCCCATGCGCGAGCTGCTGCAGACACATCCGGTATTGGTTTCGTTGCTGGAAGAGCGCGGTATTCATTGTGGAGAATGCTTTATTGCTGATCGTGAAACGCTGGCGGAGGTAGCCACCATGCATCATGTCGATCTCGACGAGCTTCTCGCGGAATGGGCACGTCGCGAGGCCCTGCCGCGCGCCTACTAGCATGGCGGTTGCGAAGACGGGACTGTATCTACAGAGTTCTGTCTCGGCATTGCGCGGGGTCGGTCCCGCTCTGGTCCAGCGCTTGCAGCGCATGGACCTGTGGCGGGTGCAGGATATCCTGTTTCATCTGCCCAGTCGTTATCAGGATCGCCGCCACATATCCCCTATGGCGGCCTTGCAGCCCGGCCAGGAGCGCGCCGTACTGGGTGAAATTGTCAGTGTCGATCACCAGCGTGGGCGACGGGAACAATGGTTGGTGACTTTGAGTGATGGCAGTGGACGTCTGCTCATACGGCTCTTTCACATGGTAGCGGCCCTGCGTGGGCAATGGCAGGTCGGGCGGCAGCTCTGGTGTTTCGGAGAGTTGCGCGGCGGCTTTCACGGCCTCGAAATGGTGCATCCAGAATGGCAGATGGCGGATGTCCCGCAGTTTCAGGCTCCGCGTCACCTCACCCCCTTTTATCCCAGCAGTGAAGGTGTTACCCAAGCGCAATGGCGGCGCTGGGTAGCGCAAGCCCTGACCCTCCTCGACCAGCTTCCGGACTACCTTGAAAATCGACTGCCTCCGCAGTGGCCCAGTCTGCGCGAAGGGCTGCGTCTGCTGCATGAAAGTGCGGACGAGATGCCCTCGCCGCAGCATCCCGCCTGGCAGCGGCTGGCGCTGGAGGAGTTGCTGGCGAATCATTTGGCGGTGCGTCAGACGCGGCAATCGGGGATGATGCAGAATGCCCCTTGTTTGCACAGTAACGGGCGGTTGTGGCAGCGTTTCCTGGCGCATTTGCCTTTCGTGCCGACGGGAGCACAGGAACGGGTGATTGCGGAGATCAACGCCGATCTGGCGCGTCATCGGCCCATGCGTCGCTTATTGCAAGGGGATGTGGGCTCCGGCAAAACCCTGGTCGCGGCGGCAGCGGCGCTGGCCGCACTGGAGGCCGGGTATCAGGTAGCCATGATGGCGCCGACCGAGATTCTCGCAGAACAGTTATATACGCGCTTTCGGCAGTGGCTGGAACCGCTGGACCAGGACGTGGGTTATCTGGTGGGCAGCCGCTCGTCGCGCGCCCGTCGCGAGACACTGGAAGCCCTCGTCAGTGGCAGGCTTGGGCTGGTGACGGGGACGCAGGCGCTGTTTCAGGAGGGGGTGGAGTTCGCTCGTCTTGGGCTGGTCATCATCGATGAGCAGCACCGCTTTGGCGTGGAGCAGCGCCGTCAATTGTTGGAGAAAGGCACCATGCCCCACCTGCTGGTGATGACCGCTACGCCTATTCCGCGGACCTTGGCGATGACGGTGCATGCGGATCTGGAGGTGTCGGTTATTGATGCGCTGCCGCCGGGGCGCACCCCCGTGGAAACCCTGGTGATGCCTGATAGTCGTCGGCCCGAACTGATCGGACGGATGCAACACATGCTGGAGGAGGGGCGGCAAATCTATTGGGTTTGTCCGCTGATTGAGGAATCGGAAATCCTCGAATTGCAGGCGGCGGAGGCGAGTTTTGCAGAACTGCAAATGGCCTTGCCCGGCGTGGCCATCGGGCTGATCCACGGGCGGATGCGCGCCGCAGAAAAGGCGGAGGTGATGGCAGCCTTTCAGTCAGGCGTTGTCTGCATTCTGGTGGCGACGACGGTGATCGAAGTGGGGGTGGATGTCCCCAACGCCAGTCTCATGGTTATCGAACATGCGGAGCGTCTGGGCCTGGCGCAACTGCATCAGTTGCGGGGGCGGGTGGGGCGGGGGGCGCAGCAGAGCAGTTGTATCCTGCTCTATCATCCACCCCTGAGTGACAGGGCACGAGAGCGTTTGCGGGTGGTGCGCGAAACCCATGACGGCTTTGTCATCGCGCGCAAGGACCTGGAACTGCGCGGACCGGGCGAGTATCTCGGCACGCGGCAGACGGGCCTCCTGCAGATGCGTGTCGCAGATATCCTGCGTGACGAAGCCCTGCTGGCCCTCGTGCCAGCATTGGCGGATCAACTGCTGCAGGAAGATCCTGATGCGGTGCAGGCTATAGTGCAACGCTGGCTGGGGAACCGGCTGGAGTATGGGCAGGTGGGTTAGCGAAAATCCGCCGGAAGATCATGGACCTTGCGCTCAGACTTCCGGTATATTATGAGACTGTGTGAGTGGAGACCATCGGGGGATGTGGAGTGATACGCAAATTCAAGGGATGGAAGCTGTTGGGGGTGGTGTCGGGTGCTCTGGGATTAGCGGGTTGCGCGACGACACATCTGCCCTCTGCGCCAGTGCATTCGGTGGCCTACTATGCCGCACAGATTCCCCCGCCAGTTGTCCAGCCGGTGGCGCCCGTGGTCTCTCCGGCAAGCGCTGCGCCAGTCACCCAATCGGTGCATATCATCATTTCGACTACCACGCACTTCCTGACGGTCTACAAGGGTAATACCGTGTTGGCGACCTACCCGGTAGCCATCGGCTTCAATGGCGCCGCTCCCAAACGGACACGAGGGGATGACGTCACGCCGATGGGGCGTTATCACATCGGATGGGTCAGCCGGGGCACACGCTATGGCCCCTTCATGGGTTTGACCTACCCTAACCGGGAAAATGCGGCGTGGGGGTTGCGTGAAGGCGTTATCAATAAGGCGCAATATCGCGCCATTGTTGACGCAGTCGACGCAGGGCAGACGCCACCACAAAATACCCCGCTGGGCGGCGAAATAGGCATTCACGGCATGGGTCCGCAATTTGCAGATGACCCTCAGAGCAAGGTGTTCCCTGGGCGCTGGACGGCCGGCTGCGTGGCCTTGTCAAACTGGGATGCACAGCAAATCGCCGCGATGGTGCAGGTGGGGACGCCCGTGGAGATCGTGGGGAACGTACCCGGATTTCGGCGCAAATTGGAATCGGTGAGTGCTAACGCCCAGTATAAGTCCGCTGCCGTGCTCAATAGCACGGCGACGCCAAGGGCTGTTGCGAAGCCCCAGGATACGGCGATGGATACCCTGGTTGCGGCGCTCGCCCCAACCCCAGCACACTGATTTCAGTGTGCTTTCAGTGCTGCCAGTCGGCGTCCTGACTGAACCGGTAAGCCGCTTCCATACAGTCGCCCAGCGCGACGCCCTCTCGCCAGTTGGCCCGGAAGTACAGCCCAGGGTGCCGGGCGCTTAGGGCGTCGATCCGCCTTATCCCATCCAGGTGCCCGATTTCATATTGCGGGATGGCTTTTGGCCAGGTCTGGCAGCGGGTGAAAATGGGCTTGCCGCTGATGCCCAGCAGTGGGTTGATCTCGTGTAACGCAGTCGCCAGCAGATCATCATCGCTACGTCCGGAAAGGTCATTCTGACTGCCGCCGATAAAGGCGGTCAGCAATACCTTGTCCGCAGGCGCGCGCCCGGGGAAGAGGGTGGATGAGAAGAGCACCCCCAGTGTTTCCAGGCCCATGACCCGCGGAATCAGCATGCCGAAACCATCCAGCGGATGTTGTACCTGTATGCGCTGAAAACCAATGGATAGGGTGCCGACTGCGGGATACAGGATGGCATCCAGTTCACGGGCAAGTGCGGCATCCGTTGGCGCGAGCAGCCTGGCCGCGGCGCCCGCGGGCAGGGCGAGAATGAGCCGTTTGCTTTGCCAGGCTTGGTTGCCGCTGCTGACCTGCCAAATGCCATCGCTATTACCCAATTGATCGACTGGGGTATTGCAACGCAGCGCATCGCCGAGTGTGCTGGCGACCCTTAGCGGGAGGGTCTGTAGGCCTTCGCGAAAAGAAATAAGACGGGTTTTCGGGGTGCCGGGCGATTTCTTGTTCCGGGCGCGCAGTGCGCCGCGGAGGAGTGAGCCACCGTCTTGCTCCAGCGCCACCAGGCGAGGAAGAGTAGCTTGTACCGAAAGACGTGCGGGATTGCCGGCAAAGACACCGGAGACGAAGGGGTCGACCAGCCAGGTGAGTGCTTCATCCCCGAGTCGCCGCCGCACAAAGTCAGCAACGCTTTCCTCATCATCCTGCATCCGACGCGGTGACCGGAAAGGCTCGCCAAGGAGACGCAGGCGGCCGCGCAAACTCAGCAGGCGGCCGCCGAAAAGCACACCCGGTCCCAGTGCGACGGGTTGCCGATGGCGATTAAGGATATAGCGGCGCTTGGCGAGTGGGTTGGCTTCGACGATGTCTTCTTCTAACTGCAGTTCGCGAAGCCATTCCGGGACGATCTGGCCTTTGAGCATGAGCGAGTTGGGTCCCATGTCCCGCTGAAAGCCTTCTTCCCGTCGGCTCTGAAGTTTGCCGCCCGGCTTAGCGCCCGCTTCCAGCAGCAAGGGTTTCCAACCGCGCTTACGGAGAAAATAAGCGGTTGCCAGACCGGAAATGCCGGCGCCGATGATGATGACGTCTTCCATAAGTTATGACTCCTTACCCAGGTAGTAAGGGCTTTGCAAATACCAGCCGTGCAGGTGGCGTAGCAGGGCGATGAGGACGGCGGTGACGGGTAGTGCGAGCAGTAGGCCGACAAAGCCGAAGAGTTCGCCGCCCGCGAGCACGGCAAAAATGACAGCGACCGGGTGCAGGCCGATGCGATCCCCCACCAGATAAGGGGTGAATACCATGCTTTCCAGTAGTTGGCCGATGCCAAAGACGATGAGTACCCAGAGGATGGGCAAAAAAGCACCGGTCTGTACGTACATGGCGAGGCTGGCCATGGTTATCCCGCTTACGACGCCAAGATAGGGCACAAAACTGAGCAGTCCCGCCACCAGGCCGACGAGGATGGCGGTTTGCAGGCCGACCATACTGAGGCCAATCGCGTAACTGGTGCCCAGGGCCAGCATCACCAGAAGCTGTCCGCGCAAAAAGGCCATGAGCATGGTGTCCGCATCGCTGGCCAGACGCTGGGAAAGTGGCAGATGGTGCGGCGGGATGAGTGCGGCCATACGGGCAATGAGACGTGGCCAGTCGCGCAGCAGATAGAATCCCAGAACCGGTACCAAAATGATACTGAGTATACTACTGATCAGGCCGGAGCCGGAGCTCAGCGCTAATTGGAGACTGCGTCCCAGCCACCCCGCCAGTTTCTGAGCGTTGGCAGTGGCGTAATGGGTAATACTTTGGCTGTCGAGGTGGATGCCGATCCGCGCGGAGAACTGCGGGATGAGTTGAGTTTGCAGGAGTTCGACATATTTTTGCAGGTATTCGATGAACAGCGAGGACTGGTGACGGATGGCGGGGAGCAGGGCCATGATGATCCCCGCCATGATCACAATGACGAGGACGAAAACCAGTGTGGTGCCCCAGGTGCGACTGATTCGGTGTCGTTGCAAGCGGGTCACCAGCGGATTGCCGAGATAAGCAAGGATGCCGGCCACCAGAAAGGGGCTGAGAATGGGAGAGAGACGATACGTCAGCCAGCCCAGCAGGATAAGGACGGCCAGCACAAAAAATCTTTGCATTGTTCGCGGGGCCCCCAGTCAAGTATCCAACAATTATGCGGTCAGGATAACCCAGTCCGCTAGGGCTTCGCTATGGGCACGGTAAATTTGTTCTCAAACCTCCTGCGGTCAGGAGGCTGAGTTTTTAGTCATCCGCAGATAGCAGAAGAAGAGGCGGTTGCGGAAGCAGAGGCCGCGCATCATCGAAGAGCTACCAATTAATCAGCTGGTAGTTAATGTGCCTGCGGATTGTCGTAGCTGAATTGTCTCCAGCACTGTTGCCATGGGTGACATGCCTGCGAGATGGTTCCTGGAGCATCGCCGATAGCGATAGGATACCCATTCTTCTTCCAACCATTGACACCGCCGCGCAGCGCGTAAGATTTATATCCTAACATGCGAAACACGCCCGCAACCTGATTAGAAAGCTGACCCGTCGGGCACATAAATATTACTGTTTTATTTTTTGGGATCTTGTTTTCCTTGACGGCATCAGCCAGGGTAAGATATGGAATATTTAATGCACCTGGCACGTGGCCTTGCTGATACCCATAGATACGTTGCCATCCCCTTCCTGTACATACATGTTTATCAGAATTGGCCCCGCAAAAAAACTTATTATAGGATGGCGTTCTCACGTCCACGAGATAATATTTTTCCGGGGATTTATTTATTGCGAGAAGCAGTTCTCTATCGGTGTACTGGTAAGTTCCATAGGGATGCGGTTTCTGATCAGAGATAAAACTGTTCAAACGGTCCTGCAAAATGGCATCGACATTTCCAGTGGAGGACGCGGTATCCCCCGCAAATGCGGGTAGACTGACCGATGCCCCTATGATTATGGAAACCATAACGGCTATTGCAAATTTGTTGGCCATATAAAACCTCTTTTGAGTAAGTGAATTAACCAGCTGGTTGATAAGCTGGTTAATTAAAGTTACGGGTAGGTTACGGACTGCTTCCAAACGTGATTGTTAACCGAGGTGATCTCCAGCAGATAACTTCCCGGAGTCAGTGTTACACCAGAGTTTATCGATCCCGGCAGGCTGATGGTAGCCGAAGCGCCCACCGGCCCTACGATGCCGAATTTCCCCGCATGCAGTTGTTGATAGGGAAAGTCGTTGTGGAATGCGCTTTTCGGAAGCTGGGCGAGATCTTTACCCAACCATTGTTCGACCACCTTTCCGCTCTTCGCCTCCAGTAGACGTATCACCAGCGCATTGGAAGGCTCGGCAGCGACACCGGCATCCACATAGGCATGGAAGCGCACACCACCATCGGCGCTCAATTGAGCATCTTTGATTTGCCAGTGGTGCTTGGCCGGACTGACCGGCCCCCCGTGGAAGGGCGTGATGACCGAACCGCGATAATAGCTATAGCTTCCAACAACGAAGGCCAGCACGATCAGAAACAGGCCCAAAGCCAGCTTTTTGAAGGCCTCATCGCTCAAGGGTAGAGGCAGGCTACCGCCAAACCAGCGAAAAAGCGTGCTGTTGGCGCGACTCGGCTTGCGGGCGAGTAACCAGTTATCCATGGAATAGGCGCCGCTGCCGGCCAGAAAGAGTGCAACGCCCATACCAAAGTTAGATGCGGCCATCGTCCACTCATCAATACAAGTGGCGCCCTGCCATCCGAAGAGCAGCATGAGCACCGTAGAAAGTCCGATGGTGGCCACGGCGGCCAGGCGGGTCCAGAGACCGGCGATGAGCATGAAGCCCGCGATCATTTCGACGGCACTGAAAATGATCACCCCGGCGTAGAGCAGAGTGAAGTGATTCAACAAAAAGGCTACCAGATGGTTAGTACCCAGCAAGGCACCAGGCATCGCTGTCTGAAATTTATAGGCCATCCAGTGGCCATGGACGTCCAGTTTCTGCGGTCCATAGATGAAGCGACGGGTTCCGCCGCCCCAATAAATCCAACCCTGAACAAAGCGGATCGCCAACAGGGCGAGAGCGGCTATGCGCCATCCGCGATCAGCCCCTAAAACGGGGCTTTTATCAGATAAGGTTGTCGACATGAGCATGCTCCTCCTAAAGGACTTACTTCGCCTGATAAGGCTTGAACCCGTAGTGTTCAAAGATTTCAAGCGCTTTCGGTGACTTCAGGAAATTCACCCAGGCCTGCGCCCACTTGGGGTGCGGCGCACCTTTCACGACGGCCGACGCGTAAATGGCGGTGGTGTTGTCCTTGGCCGGTATGGAGATATGGCTGATGGGGTGCCCTGCCTGCTCTTGGAAAATGGCCTCGGATTTCCAGGTTACACCCGCATCCGCCAGTCCCTGCATGAGGAAAAGCGGCGTTTGCCGATGATGGATATGAGTCAGGATGGTTTCGCCATTTTTGACTTTGGTGTTATAGACCATGTTGGCCAATTGTGGCCCACCCGCTTTGGTGAGCGACATTTTGATCTGCCGTGCCACGCCTTCCCAAGCCGGATTAGGCATGGACAAGCGCACGCCGGGCTTGCCCAGATCTTGCAGATTTTCGATGTGAGCCGGATTTCCCTTGGGGATCATGATGGTCAGGTCGTTAGTCACGTAGGGCACTGCAGGACCTTGCAACAATCCTTTTTGAATATAGTAGTTCACTTTCTTGAGGCCGGCCGCATAGACGTCGGGTTTAACCGTCCAGGTCATGTTGCCGATGGTGATGGTGTTGCCATGCTCCATTTGCTTGATCAGGATGCCGGGGGGGAGTGTCTCGTAGTAGATTTTGCCTTTCAGTGCGGGGTATTGCTTCTCGAAGGCATGGACCAGGGGCGCCATGGCGAAGTAGTAATTTCCGCCGACGAAAATGGTCAGTTGCGGGTTGTCGATGCTGCCGTGGAAGTCAGGCAGGTCATCAATTTCGGGGACGGTGAAATCGAGGCCCTTGTCTACGGCCGGGTTATTTTCACCGTGCTGCCAAGGCGGAAACACATCCGATTGGTAACGTGGGGCTTCAGCCTTACCACCCCATCCGATGTCGGAGGCCTGGGCAAGGCCCATTCCGGCGAAGGCGGATGCCATGGATGCTGCGAGAATCGTCCTCATAATGACATGATTTTTCATAACATACTCCTGATGTGCGGTGTTATTTGGCGTAATGGAAGCCGGCTTGCTCTAACTCCGGCAAAGTACCCACGATTCCCGGCGTGAGTACCACACCAGGGATGAGGTGATTGGTGAACTCGGCCGCCATTTCTTCGTGGCTGAGCTTGTCCGGGTTGATACCTTTGTTGTGCAAGGCCATGGTGAGCTCCCAGACCTCGTTGTGGCAGGCGAGGAAAACGGCTCCGCGCCGTTGCAGGACGATGATGCTGTTGTCGTGTGGTGAGTAGACGCCTTCTACATCATTGAAATCGGCCGGATTGGCGGTGGATGCCGGTGGCTGTTTCAGCCAGATGTTGCTCGCCCATTTCCCTTTGGTGAAGGTCGATAGATACTTGTTCCAGATATAGTTGTCATACAAGGCCAAATGGGCTGTGCCATGGGTGGCCGATACGGTAAGAAAATCCGGGTGCTTGAAGGACCATATCTGAGCGTTCATTGCGTTGCGCATCAGGTTGAGCCACGGGCTTTCTAACGCGGTGTTATCCCAGACCTGCTTCGATTTTGGTGCGTAACGAAGGATCTCGGTAAGGGCTGCGTCATCCCACTGATCAGGGCTCGTCAGTATCATGGGCACCGTCTTGAAATCCCGCCGCCGCGGCGCTTTGGCCAGGCGGTCGCTCAAGTCCTGCAGGGTGCCGGCTCCGCTGGGTAGCAGGTTGGCGGGATCTCCACTCATCCCGGCAGCCATGGCGCTGGTGTTGTGGCCGACGGAGGCTACTGCTACGGCACCTGCGCCGATGAGGGCACGCTTCATGGCATCGCGCCGGGTGATGGTATTGTTTGTGCGTTTGATCATTGCATGACTCTCCTTGTGGGTGATTGGTACTTCTTCTGAACGGGACTTCCAGTCATAGCCTGCTGTAGGCAGCGGCTATATGCGGTCTTCTTTAGAAATCATCATTCCTGTCTCTATAGAGAGGGAGGGGTCACGGAACAATCTGGCTGTCCACATGCCTGAGAGGCTGCGTTTGGTGACGATCACCCAGAAAACAGCGAGCAGGACGGTGAAAGCCGTCCCCAAATACAGGAAGGGAGAAAATTGTGTTTCTTTGGCGAGAAGGTAGGTGGCACTGTCAAAAACGCCCAAGGGGAAGGTGAAACCCCACCAGCCCATGTTGAACGGCAACCCTTCGCGCAGATACCGTAAAGTGAAAACTATCGCCATGATCATCCACCACAGACCAAATCCCCAAAGCACTAAAGCCACCATAACCCCAGCATCCTGCCAGAGCAGCGCCATCGGGGCGAGGTCGGTTAAAGAGAAAATATGGCGACTTGCGGCCCCCAAGGTGATCATAGCCATGGCGCCCGTACCCAATGGCCCGAGAGGCAGCCAGGCAGAAACCGCCATATCCACATGGGGCAGCTTATGCAGTGTGAGGCGCAGGAAGAGTATGGTGAGTATTCCCATGGACAACGGCACTGAAATCGCCCAGAGCACATAACTGACGAAGATCACACTGGTTCCGAGTATTGGCGCCAAATGTTGCGCGACCAAGCCACCACTGGCGGCAGCAACCTCCGGCGGAACGATGGGCAGGAGCCAGGCCGCTGTCATACGCTCCATACGGTGCTCTTGGGCCGTGAACATATAAAACGGGACCACCAGCACGGAGATGACAGACAAGGCAACATCGATCCACCACATCGCATTAGTCCAGACCATGGACGCCGCACTGATCGGCCAAAGAGTGATCATCCCGTTGACAATGGTGGCAAAGCCCATAGGAATGCAACCGATGAACAACGGCTGCACCGGATGGTGGAAAAGACGCCGAAAGCTCTCTGGGAAGAACACGGCGCGCGACAAAAACATCAATGAAAACAATGCAAAAAATAAGACGTTGACACACCAGAGCGCCTGCGCCACCACCGTCAGTGCCGGGTGGCCATAGGGGAAGTCTCCCAGCATGAGCGCAAGAACACCGGTGCCCATGGTCGCGGCAAACCAGTTAGGCGTGAAATGACGAAGAATCTCTTTGGGATCGTTCCCGGGAGCTGCTGAAAAAAAAGACATTTTGACCCCATCGTTGTATGCTTTTGCGCACATAACTTACGGCAATTCTAAAATATTGTACAATCGTGTTTTTGCATCACGAAAAATAAGGCATGCTTATTTCTTGACGAGGGGCATCATGTCAACTAAAAAAATCGATCCAGAACTACTGTTGGTGTGGGCCCAAGCTGCACGTAAAGGTAACCTGCACGAGGCAGCTGATGCCTTGTTCATGAGAGATCGGA
>JAKAFG010000259.1 GCA_021818125.1 Pseudomonadota bacterium
TGCAAGTGCTCGCGCAACTGCCCCAGGCTCCGGAGAGTATCCCCATCAACGCCCTGGTGCCCATTCCCGGCACCCCGCTGGAGGCTGCGGAGCCGGTTGACGGCTTCGAATTCGTGCGCACCATTGCGGTCGCCAGAATCCTCTTTCCCAAGGCCTACGTACGGCTTTCGGCAGGGCGCGAAGCCATGAGCGACGAATTACAGGCACTCGCCTTCCTGGCCGGCGCCAACAGCATTTTTCTTGGAGACCGCCTGCTGACGACAGGGAATGCCAGCACAGGGCATGATCAGGCCCTGTTCAACCGACTGGGCCTGCACCGCAGCGCAGACTGACGGTCGGCGACAAAAGGCCAGCCGGACGGGCCGGCCCCCGGTGTACCTCAGGAGTGGTCACCAAAAGATAGGGGGATGGCGTACGTCAGCAGCACCTCATCCTCGCCGGGATCCTCGTTGGCGATATACGCATTGGAAATGTGGGCGATCTTGATCCCCAACCGGGACTGATCCGCAAACTGATAAGCCAGACTCAACTCCAGACGAAACTGGAAGGTGCCGTCCAGATATTTGCCACGCCCCTGATTATATCCGCCCATGCCGAGCACCGGCGTCAGTACCCAGTGATCCCAGGCGATATCCGAGTAAAAGCCGGTGTAGCCCATGAAACCGCCGTTGGTATTGGCGACGATACCCCATAGCGCGCCAATGCCGAACAACTTGGAGGCAGACTGGTATTCCAGATCGATCTCCGGAAGGGTCGCATTACCCCGATGTCCGGGACCGGGCTCGACGCCAGCCGCGTTAAAGGCGCCGATACCGGCGTTGAAATAGGCAGGCCCGCCCTGGATCACATGCAACCTCGCTTCCTTCGCCCAGGCTGGCCCGGCTGCCAGCAGACCCAATACCGTCACCCCCAGAATCCCCGCCAAGATTCCCTTACAGTCCTTCATGACTGCCACCCGATCCGGAGCGGTAACTGCGTTGAATCAGGTTTGCCACCAAGCCCGACCAACCGGTTTGGTGCATGGCCCCGAGACCTAGGCCTGTCTCTCCGTGAAAGTATTCATTGAACAACAGCAGGTCACACCAAGCTGGGGCGTACTGGAAGGGACTATCTTCAGGCATAGCAGGCACCCGGCCTTGCCCATTACGGCGAAAGATGTCCACCAGCCGCTCTGAAAGGAACAAGGCGACCTCCTTAAGGGTCATTTCGCCGACGCCCGGTACAGCAACTCTGTAGCTGTCACCCAGGTAGCGATAATATTTCTCTAAGGCGCAGATGAGGGTGTAATTGGTGGGCATCCAGATTGGGCCGCACCAATTAGAATTGCCGCCGAACAGGCCGGAAGTCGATTCGCCCGGTTGATATTCGATCATGGCGTGGCCGATGCCCTGAATATTCCCGAAATCGTGGCGTTGGGCGTGGATACGAGAGACGCTACGGATGCCGTAGCGGGACAGGAACTCATCCTCTGAAAGCAAATGCCAAAGAATGTAGGGCAACATAGTGTGGTCCGCCAGGGACAGCAAGTGCTCGCCCCGCTCATTGATGTGGTAAGGGCAGGCGCAGATGTGGTGACCATCGAACAAGCCTCCCATGTGCTCGGTAAGCACGCTATTGAAACGAGGCGCATTCTTCAGTAGGCGCTGGTCCACGATTTCACAGGCAAACAGCGGGATGATGCCTACCCAGGAAAACACGTCGATGCGTTGCTGGCTACCGTCGGGTGCCGCCACCAGATCCTTAAAAAAACCGTCTTCGTGGTCCCACAAGGAGAATCCACCTGTGCCGCTGTAACCGGCCATAGTGTTCGCAATGCCAAGAAATTGCTGGTAACACTGGATAGCCACATCTTCGTAGTCGGCACCTTCTGCGTTTAATTCCAGGGCGATCACCGTCATGTTCAGCGCGAACATCGCCATCCATCCGGTGGCATCCGCTTGCTTGAGGGAATAACCTAGCGGCAACGGCTCGGAACGGTTGTATACGGAGATGTTGTCAAGACCTAGAAAGCCACCCTCGAACACATTGTGGCCGTCGGCATCCTTGCGGTTAAGCCACCAAGTGTAGTTCATCAACAGCTTGCTCAGCACTCGCTGCAGAAAACCCGTGTCGGGGCAATCACGCTGCGCCCGGTCGACTCGAAATACCTCAATCGCTGCCATCGCAGACAGGGGTGGGTTGACGTCGCCAAAGCCCCACTCACAGGCAGGAATTTGCCCGTTGGGACGCAGATAGTATTCCTTCAGGAGGAGTTCGATCTGCCCCTTAGCAAAATCGACATCCAGTGCGGCGAAAGCAATGCAGTGATAGGCCAAGTCCCAGGCGGCAAACCATGGATATTCCCAAGCATCCGGCACGGAGATGATATGATGCGCCTTCAGGTGCCGCCAGGCGCTGTTTCGCCCTCTCTTGTGACCCCCGTGCGGCGGCACCTGATCCCCATCCAGCCAGCGCGCCACATCGTAGTGATAAAACTGTTTATTCCAAATCATGCCGGCCTGCGCTTGGCGCAGGATGTTATGGTCCTCGGCACTGGCTTCGGGTACCAGTTCATCGTAAAACAGATCAGTCTCCTGCTGCCGCGTTGTGAAGATCGCCTCCTGATGGTCGAAAGGTGTGTCGAGCGGCTCCTGAGACAGGACAAACCCTAGGGTAATCCCCTGGCCGGGATTGACCGTGAGCTGGTGCCAGGCAGAGAACTTGGTACCGGTCTGTGCCGGATTGACTGCCCGCGTTTCACCATGGATAACGTATCGATGGAATGCGTCCTTAACGTAGGGAGTGACGTTGGGTTGATTCCACAGTAGTTTCCGATTGCTCTCATTCTCTGTGTATAGGGGCTGGGCATGGTCCTTACCGTAGAGGAAGTATTCGCCCAAGGTGGGATGGCGGGCGCGCACCGCCCATATGGCCCCATCAGGTGCCACGACTTCGCACAGGGTTGGCTTTTCCTCCCCGCCCCCCCATGACCAAGTATTGCGGAACCACAAGGTGGGTAGCAGATGCAGCGTGGCGGCTTCTGGTCCTCGATTGTGGGCGATAATCTGAATATGGATCTCCG
>JAKAFG010000260.1 GCA_021818125.1 Pseudomonadota bacterium
CAGGAGCGTGTATTTTCCTGTCGGCCTTTCTGATCAGCGCTTCCGTGGATGCATCAACCATTTATCGCTGGGTGGGTAGCGGTGGGGTAGTCAGTTATGGCGAAACCCCGCCCGCGGGCGCCAAAGGCGTCGAGCAGATCTCCGGGGCGCCGCAGGGCTCAATCAGTACGCCCGTGTCTGCGCCCAGTGACAGCGTCACCCCGCCGCCAGAACGGCCGGCGTCAGCGCCCACCCGGCCTGCCGCCAACCCGGCATTGAAGCGCATGCAGGCAGAACTGCTCGCGGCGCGTCTGGCGCTGATTCAGGCGACCAAAAATTATGAGCAGGGCAAGGCTATACGCACCGGCAACGAGCGCAATTATGCCCGCTATCTGGATCGCGTAAACGGCCTGAAACAGGCGATGGATGCGGCGCAATTGCGCGTGCTGTTGCTCCAGCGACAGATCCAACAGGTGCAGAATGAAGGTCCGGCGCCGACGGCTCCAGGGCGCGCGGCGCATTAGTTTGCCGGGTGCGGCGCGTGTCCGAGGATAGACCCGAGGACGCTTCGTAGCTTACCATAGACCGTAAGATAGCCACTGCACGCCTTTGGGAGACCTAATGCCGCGTTTTTTGCTCAGTAACGATGATGGTTATCTGGCACCGGGACTGGCGGCACTCGCTGAAGCAATAAGACCTTTAGGCGATTTGGAAGTGCTGGCGCCGGAGCAGGATCGTAGCGGCGCCAGCAACTCCCTCACCCTGGACCGGCCGTTGCGGATGCGTACCGGGCTCAATGGATTTCACTATCTGGTCGGCGGCACGCCCACGGATTGTGTCCACCTCGCCGTCACCGGCATCTTCGCGGAAACGCCTGATATGGTGGTTTCCGGCATCAATCGGGGGGCCAACATGGGGGACGATGTGCTCTACTCAGGCACCGTGGCCGCCGCTACCGAGGGACGCTTTCTCGGCTTGCCCGCCATCGCGGTTTCCCTGGCCGGACGCGATTCCACCCACTTTTCGACCGCAGCGCGGGTGGCCGCCAAGTTGGTGACCGGGGTGCTGAGTCATGCGCTGCCTGCCGATACCATTCTCAACGTGAACGTACCGGATTTACCCTACGATGAAATCCGCGGATTTGAAGTGACGCGTCTGGGGCGTCGCCACAAGAGCGACATGGTGATACCGGCGGCGGATCCTCGCGGCGATCCCGTTTACTGGATTGGCCCTTCCGGGCGGGAGGCCGATGCTGGTCCCGGTACCGACTTTGACGCGGTGCGCCGCGGTTACGTCTCTATTACGCCGCTCGATCTGGATATGACCCGCTACAATTTTCTGGACGGTTTGAGCCAATGGCTGCTTCGTTGCTAGCCTTGAGTCCTGAAGTCGGCATGATCTCCCCGCGCACCAGGGGGCGGATGGTGCTCCGTCTGCGCGCGGAAGGCATCCGTGACGAGCGGGTGCTGGATGCGATGAATCGGGTTCCGCGTCATCGCTTTGTCGCGCAGGCGTTGGCGGGACGTGCCTATGAGCCGGTGTCGCTGCCCATCGGTTATGGACAGACCATCTCCCAGCCCTGGACGGTGGCGCGGATGACGGAGGCGATCCTGGAGGACAGGGGAATGCCGCAGCGGGTGCTGGAGATTGGTACCGGTTCTGCCTACCAGACGGCAGTGTTGGCAGAGCTGGGGGCGGAGGTCTTCAGCATTGAGCGTATCGGTCCGCTTCAGGAGATGGCGGAGGCGTTGCTGGGGCGGCTGGGCTATCGTCAGGTGCATCTGCATCACGGCGATGGCAGTGGCGGCTGGCCGGAAAAAGCGCCCTTTGATGCGATTGTCATTACGGCTGCCGTGCCTTGCGCCCTGGCGCCCCTTTATCGCCAGTTGCGGGCGGGGGGACGTCTGGTGATGCCGGTGGAAGAAGGCGGCAGGCAGCATTTGCAAGTCAGTCGTTGGGATGGCAGCGCGGCGCAGGTGATTCCGCTGGGCACCTGCCATTTTGTCCCCTTGCTGGCGGGAACGGTTTCGGTGGCCTCTGGAGAGTGTGTCGGATGAAAAGCGCGAGCAGAGACGAGGAAGAGGACGTTCAGGCAGGAGCCTCAGAGAAGGAAGAGGATGTTCCGGAAAAAGCCGATGGGGCAGAAAATTTTGGTGAGGCACACGACTGGGATGCCACCCGCTGTTATCTTCGGGAGATCGGTCATAGTCCGCTGCTGACGGCAGAACAGGAGGTCACCCTGGGGCGCCGGGTTCAGGCGGGGGACCAGGCGGCACGCTGCACCATGATAGAGAGTAATCTGCGCCTGGTGGTAAAGGTGGCGCGGCGCTATATCAACCGGGGGTTGCCGCTCCTGGACCTGATCGAAGAAGGCAATCTCGGGCTGATCCGGGCGGTGGAGAAATTTGATCCGGAGCGCGGCTTTCGCTTCTCCACCTATGCGACCTGGTGGATTCGCCAGAATATCGAGCGGGCGCTGATGAATCAGACCCGCACCATCCGCCTGCCCATTCATGTGATGAAGGAACTCAGCGCCGTGTTGCGCGCCGCCCGCTGTCTCGGGCAAACCCTGCAGCGGGAGCCAACGCCGGAAGAGGTGGCAGAAGCTTTGGACCGTTCCGTCGACACAGTCCGCGATTGTCTGGAAATGGATGGCCGGGTGACGAGTCTGGATGTGCCCCATGGCCGGGAGTCGGATCGTCCTCTTGCGGATATTGTTGCCGATGCTGACGCGGTGGGCTTGGAAGAGGGCCTGGCCGACCGGAATCTCTCTCAGCAGGTGCAGCAATGGATTGGGGCGATGACCGAGAAGCATCGGCTGGTATTGCTCTGGCGTTTCGGTCTGGATGGTACCGACGGGGCGACGCTGGAAGAGGTCGGCTCCCGCCTCGGAGTTACCCGGGAGCGGGTGCGGCAGATTCAGGTAGAGGCATTGCTGGTGCTGCGCCGTCGCATTGAAAGGGAAGGGCTGACGCCGGAGAGCCTCTTCGGCTGACGGCGGCGTCGGCGGGTGCCTGTGTGTTAGGCCTCGGGCGGTAGCAGGGCAGCCAGCACCACGCG
>JAKAFG010000028.1 GCA_021818125.1 Pseudomonadota bacterium
GGTGGTGCCGTCACCGGCTTCGTCGGAAGCCTGGGAGGCGACTTCTTTCACCATCTGCGCGCCCATGTTCTCGAACTTGTCGGCCAGTTCGATTTCCTTGGCGACGGAGACGCCGTCCTTGGTAATGGTAGGGGCACCGAAAGACTTGTCGAGCACCACGTTACGGCCCTTGGGACCCAGGGTGACCTTGACTGCGTCGGCGAGCACGTTAACGCCGCGCAACATCTTCTCGCGGGCATGTTCAGCAAAGGCTACTTGTTTAGCTGGCATAAATACTCCTCAAAATGTGTTGAAATGGTTGGGATATTCAGCAATGCTTACTTCTCGACGACCGCCATGATGTCGTCTTCGCGCATCACCAACAGTTCTTCGCCTTCCACCTTGATCTCGGTGCCGGCGTATTTGGCGAACAGAACGCGATCGCCAACTTTGAGGTCGAGGGCGCGAATCTTGCCGTCTTCCAGAATCTTGCCGTGGCCAGCGGCGACAACTTCGCCCTGCACAGGCTTTTCTTTAGCGGTATCGGGAATGATGATCCCACCGGCGGTCTTCTGCTCTTCTTCCAGGCGACGAATGACGACGCGATCATGCAAAGGACGCAATTTCATTGAGCATTTCCTCGTTTTATACAGGTTAGTGGATGACTTCATCCTGGGCGCTGTTAGCAGTCACACCCATCGAGTGCTAATCATAGGCGCTGAGAATGTTCTGTCAAGGGGCGGCGTCTGTCACGGGGGTTCTGCTTAGGAAATGCGGGTCCAGAGGGATTGCAGGCTGCGCAGGAGCACGGCATCGGCGCCTTGCAGGCGATGGTTTATCCCCGGCAGGGGGCGGATAGCCAGTCCCGGCGCATGGGCGCGGGCGGCGAACCGATAACTGAGGGCAAGGGGTACGGCCTTGTCGGCACTGCCGTGGAGAATTTCTACGGGACAATGCAGATAGGGCGGGAAGCGCAGCAAGTCGTAGCGCCAACTGTCCGCCACCAGATCAAACCGCATGTGCAGTTCACCGAGGCCATAAGGATCTTCCCAACAGCGCAGGTTAGTGTCCTGCCAGGCTTGTTGTTCGTCAGCGGGCAGGCGCCGGAAGACCTCCTGAATAAAGTTGTAGGCGGGGGCGATGAGCAGCAGGGCGCGGATCTGTTTTGGCCAGCGGGTGGCGGCGATGGTGCCCAGCCAGCCGCCCAGACTGGAGCCTACCAGGAGCACCGGGCGATCTTCCAGCATTTGCAAAATCAATTGGAGGTCGGCCAGATAACGGGACAGGGTCAGGGCCTGAAAGGGGCCGTCGGAGCGCCCGACGCCGCGTGGATCAAAGCGTACCCAGGACCAGCCTTGCGCCTGCGCGCTGCGGGCGAGGATCTGTGATTTGGAGCCTTCCATGTTGGAGGCGAAGCCGGGCAGGAAGACGCCGACGGGGTCGGTATGGGTTTCGTGAATGAGTCCGCAAACGCGGTCGCCGTTGGGGTGAACCAGAGTAAAAGGTCTTTCGGCTGAGGGGGACATCGTCTGCTCCGCGCAAAAAAGGGCGACTAAAGTCGCCCTAAAACCACAAAGGAGGAAAGAAACATGCATTGCAGTCAGCTACTGACTGCAATTGAAATATTAGCAAAAGACAGAAGTGTTGGCAAATTACATCCCGACCGGTCGGATAAAAGAAGGGCGGAACCGTGAGGCCCGCCCAAAAACCACCAAAGGAGGAAGAAACATGCGCTCGCAACAATCTACAGTCGCTTGCAAAGGATTAGAGAGCAAGGTCCGCAGAAAGTTCCACGCTGCTGGGATTTCTTTCTGGGACCCTGTATCCTCAGCGCGGTGGCGCAGTTTTTGCTGCTTTGAGGAACGAATAACCTGCGGAAAATGTCTGCAGAGGTAATAGAGTGGCGAGGAGCGATGCAGGTATGAGCACTGGAGCAGGGAGTAGGGCCATTTGGGTCAGGAGCGCGTTGATGTGGAGTGCCATTTGCGGTTTCCTGCTACTGTTCTGGCTGCCTTTTACGCATGCCGACCCGTTTTTGACGCCGGGCCAGGCCTTTCGCTTTGAAGCGAGTCTGAGCGGCCACGACCAGTTGCAACTGCGCTGGGATGTGGCGCCGGGGTACCACCTGTACCGCGACCGGATAAAATTCTCCGTGACGCCAGGCAGCATCATCCTCGGCCACTACACCTTGCCCGCAGGGATAATGCTGGACGACCCAGCCTTTGGCAAAATGCGGGTGCTGGAAGGACAAAACACCCTCACGGTACCTTTCACCGTCCAGGGAACTGTCCCTGCTTTCATTGAATTAAAAGCCACTTATCAGGGCTGCGCGAATGCCGGTGTCTGTTACCCTGAGCAGGTCAAAACAGTCCAGTTGGCTTTGACTCAGCAGGCTGTGGCACCGCCGGTGGCGCCCGTCGTGCAGTCGCCGACGGTGGTGAGCGCGCCGGCGGCAGTCAGCCCCTCGAGTAACGCCGGGGCCCTGGCGGGGGCTTTGCAGGATCGTTTCTGGCTGACGTTGGGGCTCTTTTTCCTCTCCGGACTGGGTTTGGCTTTCACGCCTTGTATTTTCCCTATGATCCCTATTCTCTCGGCGCTGATTGTCGGGCAGGAGGCGGGGCGAGGCAAGCAGCGGTCACGCGCCTTTGCGCTTTCCATCGCCTATGTGCTGGGGATGTCGCTGACTTACACGGTTGCCGGGGTGCTTGCGGCGGTGACCGGGGCCTATATGCAGGCGGCCTTCCAGAGCCCCTGGGTGCTGGGGGCTTTTGCATTTATTTTCGTGCTACTGGCACTGTCCATGTTTGATTTTTACGAGTTGCAAATGCCGAACAGTATCCAGACGCGTCTGGCGGGCATGGGAAAGGGTGGACATCTGTTCAGTACCTTTGTTATGGGCGCACTGTCGGCGCTGATTGTCGGACCCTGCGTAGCGGCACCTCTGGCGGGCGGGCTACTCTTTATTTCGCAGACGGGGAATGTTTTTCTTGGCGGGCTATCGCTCTTCGCCCTCAGCCTGGGGATGGGCCTGCCCTTGCTGATCATCGGCACTTCCGCTGGCCATTTGTTGCCGCGAGTTGGTGCCTGGATGGATGCCGTCAAAGCGGTTTTTGGTGTGCTGATGCTGGGCGTCGCTATCTGGCTGCTGGCGCGGGTCCTGCCGGGGCCGGTTAGTCTGGCCTTGTGGGCAGCGCTGGCAGTGATCAGCGCCATCTATCTCGGCGCGCTGGATGCGATGGCCGTGGGCGCTTCGGGATGGCGTCGTTTCTGGAAAGGCTTCGGTGTAGTGGTGCTGGCGTATGGTCTGGTCATGGGTATTGGAGCGCTCAGCGGTGCCGGTGATCCTCTGCAACCTCTGGCACGCTTTACAGCCGTGTCGGCGCAGCCGGAAAACCGAGCTGAGGCTCCGCATTTTACGGTGGTAAAAACTCCGGAGGCTTTGCAGAATGCGCTGGCGCAGGCCAAAGGCAAGCCGATACTGGTGGATTACTGGGCGAGCTGGTGCGTGGAATGCGTGCGCATGGATAAAGTTACTTTCGCCGATCCGCGGGTGAAGGCCGCGTTACAGGGACGAGAGCTGATCCGCGTGGATGTGACACAGGATGACGCCGCCAGCCGCGCCCTCCTGAAACGTTACGATCTGGTCGGCCCCCCGGCCTTCATCGCCGTGGCCGCTGACGGCAAGACAGCCGCGCAGCAGGAAGGGTATTTAGGCCCAGAGGCGTTTTTGCAGTGGCTGTCGAGATCTTAGAGCAATCATGCTGATGCTTTTCAGTGCCCTGCCGCCTTTAGTGGCCCGCCCTTAAGCACATAAAGCGTTCCGCAATACGGGCAGCGGGCTTCTCCGGTCTCTTCGATCTTGAGGAAAACACGGGGATGCCCGTTCCAGCGGCTCATGCCGGGCGTGGGGCAGCAGAGGGGGAGGTCTTTGGCCTCCACCTCGGTATGGCTCTGGTCACAGCACCTGATGGGGCGGGTCATGAGGTCAGCCAACGTGGTGCAGCCATTCCGGATGGTCCTCACGACGCCCGGCCACCGTGTCGAAGTAGCGGCTTTGCAGCAGCTCGGTGACCGGGCCGCGACTGCCCTCGCCGATGATCCGATTGTCGATCTCGCGGATAGGGGTAACTTCGGCGGCGGTGCCGGTAAAGAAGGCTTCGTCGGCGATGTAGAATTCGTCACGGGTCATTTGCTTCTCGACGATGGGGATACCGGCATCGCGGGCGAAGCCCAGGATGGTATCGCGGGTGATGCCTTCCAGGGCGCTGGTCAGGGTTGGCGTGTAAAGAATGCCGTCGCGGATCATGAAAATGTTTTCGCCGGAACCTTCCGCCACGTAGCCTTCGCGATCCAGCAGCAGGGCTTCGTCATAGCCGCAGGAGGCCGCCTCGCGCTGGGCGAGCATGGAGTTCATGTAATTGCCCGTGGCCTTGGCCTTGCACAGGTGCACGTTGACATGGTGGCGGCTGAAGGAACTCACCTTGACGCGGATGCCCTTTTCCAGTGCCTCCTGGCCCAGATAGCTGCCCCAGCTCCAGGCGGCAATGAGCGCATGGACCTTGAGTCCCTTGGCGGAGAGGCCCATGCCTTCAGCACCGTAGAAAAGGAGAGGGCGGATGTAGGCCGACTCCAGATGGTTGGCGCGGATGACTTCTTTGGTGGCGTCGTTAATCTGGTCCTGGGTGAAGGGGACGTCCATCTGCAATATCTTGGCGCTGTTGAAGAGGCGCTTGGTGTGTTCCGGCAAGCGGAAAATGGCGGCGCCCTGCGGAGTGGCGTAGGCACGTTCGCCCTCAAAACAGCCCATGCCGTAGTGCAGGCTGTGGGTGAGACCGTGCACGGTGGCCTCCCGCCAGGGGACCATCTTGCCGTCAAACCAGATAAAACCGTCGCGTTCCGCCATGGACATCGTCACATCTCCTTAATCGCTATAACTGCCAATGAGTTCCTGCCAAATCTCCCGCACCCCATGCGCTGCGGCTTGTAGCGCGTCCCAACTCGGGATCTCTGTGGCGCGGATTTCGTTGTCCTGCAAGTTCAGCCAGCGCCGGTTTTCTTCCTGACGGTACCGTTGCCAGGCTTGCCCGAGGACGGCGCCCTGTTCCACGCTCCAGATGCCCGCGCCGGTCAGCGCGGTTATCCCTGCGGCGGTCCCGGTATCCTGGCATAGAGTCGGCTGCTGGGAGCAAGCCCCTAGCATAGCAAATTGTACGAGAAACTCGATATCTGTGAGGCCACCGGGGCTCAGTTTGAGGTGAAAGGCGTCCTGAGCGATAGTTTTGCTCCGATAAATGCGCTGCCGCATGCCGCGGACGTCTTCTGCCAACTGTCCTGGATCGCGTGGCTGGCCGAGGATTTCCGCACGCAGGCTGGTGAAACGGGCGCCGAGCGCCGCATCGCCGGCGATCCAGCGAGCGCGGGTGAGGGCTTGATGTTCCCAGGTCCAGGCGGATTCCCGCTGATAGCGGCTGAAGGCGTCCAGGGTGGTAACCAGGGGGCCGGACTGCCCGCTAGGGCGCAGGCGCATGTCGATCTGGTAGAGCAGCCCGGCACGGGTGAGGGTGCTGAGGATGTGAATAAGCCGTTGTCCGAGACGGGCGAACCAGGTGGGCGCCGCGAGGGGGGCAGGACCATCGCTTTCGGCGTCGAGGGGGGCGTCGTAAAGATAGACCAGGTCGAGATCAGAGGCGAAGCCCATTTCCCGGCCACCCAATTTGCCGAAGGCGATAACGGTGAAGGGGGCCACCTGGCCGTAGTTGGTCCGCACGCTACCGTGGCGGCGCTGCATCTCCGCTTCAGCCCAGGCCAATGCGGTTTGCAGGGTAAGCTGGGCGAGGTCGCTGAGTTGGGGGAGCAGGGTTTCGACAGGGATCTGATCTGTCCAGAAGGCAGCGGCGAGGCGCAGGGCTTCGGCATTTTTGAAGCGCCGCAGGGCATCCATCCGTTCTTCCATATCTTCAGCGAGCTGTAACTGTGCAGCGAGGGCCTGCGGCCAGTGCTCGGGGCTGGTGACCGTGTCGCTGAGCACGTCATCCAGCAGGATGGGGAAGCGTGCCAGCTCCTGTGCCAGCCAGGGGCTGTGCAGTAACTCCGCGATGCGTATGAGGTACGGCGGGTTCTCCGCAAGCAGCGCGAGGTAGTTGGCACGCCCCAGAATGGCCTCGACGAGGGTGAGGAAGCGCTGTAACAAGGCGTCGGTGTCTGGCTGGGTGCTGCACAGATCAAGGGTCAGAGGAAGCAGGCGGTTGAGGCGTTGTCGTCCTTCTGTAGAGAGGCGGCTGGCCACATCGCGGCTGTGGGCGAAGCGCCAGAGGCGCGTCCATACGGCTTCCGGCTCCGTGAAGCGCAGGACTTGGAGCAGGTCGCTGGGAGCGGTTTCCAGCGTGCCAGTCTGGGCGCGTTGCCAGAGTTTCTCTCCGTTGCGGTTTTTACCTTGGCGATCATCCTCCCCGGAGGCCAGGATGCGCTGAAAGATGGCGTGGTTCTGCTGGCGGAAGGTGTCCAGGGTTTCGCGCATGGTCATTACATCCGTGAGACCCATGCTGCAGGCCAGGCGTTGCCATTCCAGTTCCGAGCGCGGTAGTTGCTGGGTCTGCTGATCATTGACCATTTGCAGGCAGTGTTCGGTATTGCGCAAAAAAAGATAAGCACGCCGAAGCCGGTCGACATCGTCCGCAGGCAGGAGTCCGGCACTGGCGATGGCCGTAAGGGTATCCAGGGTGTTGGTGCTGCGCAGGGCGGGTTGGCGGCCACCGTGGATAATTTGCAGGGATTGACAGACAAACTCGATTTCACGGATGCCGCCTTGGCCTTTTTTGATGTCGTTGCTGCTGCCACCCTGTTCCGCATCCATGAGGGCTTTGACTTCCCGCAGGCCGGTGAGGGCGGTGTAGTCCAGGTAGCGGCGATAGACAAAGGGGCGCAGGGTGTCGAGGAGGGATTGGCCAAAGGCGACGTCACCCGCGACGGGGCGCGCCTTGATAAAGGCGTAGCGCTCCCAGCCGCGGCCATGCACCTGATAGTATTGCTCCATGGCCGCGGCGGAGATGCAGAGGGGGCCGGCGTCACCGAAGGGGCGCAGGCGCATGTCGACGCGGAAACAGAAACCGTCAGCCGTGCGCTGATCGAGGGCCTGAATCAGCCAGCGACCGAGGCGCTGGAAGTATGCACTGTTGTCGAGGGGGCTGGGGCCATCCGTCTCGCCGCCTTCGTCGTAGCAGAAGATGAGGTCGATGTCGGAGGAGAGATTGAGTTCGCGTCCGCCCAGCTTGCCCATGCCGAGGACGGTGAAAGGCACCTCCTGACCGTCGCTGCTGCGGGGGGTGCCATGGCGCTGGCGCAGCATCGCCACGCCATAAGCATAAGCGTGTTGCAGGCAGATTTCGGCCAGTTCGCTGAGGGCGGCTACGGTTTCTGAATAATGTTCGCCGGGCTGACGATCCTGCCAGATGATTTCTACCATACGGGCATTGCGGTACTGGCGCAGATCGGCAAGGAAGACGTCGCTGGTGAGTCCGTGGGTGGCGGCAAGGTCGCTGTGCTTGCCCCGTGCGAGGCGCAGCAACCAGTGGGGATGGCGTAGGAGAAGTTGGCGCGCAAAGGGACTGACACAAGCGATATGCACCCAATGTGCAGCAAAAGAAGGTCCAAGGCGGCGGAGCTCAGCCTGTTCCTCAGCAGCGAGGGTAGCCCAAGTGGCGGCGAGTGTCCCGGTGATTGCCTCCGCTTCCAGGGGTAACAGGTTAATGGCGTGGATGATCTCCACGGGTAACTCAGGTGCCGCCATGCGTGCTCCTTCCGGTGGTGTTCCGCATCGTGTGTATGGGCAGTGTAACTTATCCCGGTTTTCGGGTCCGCATGGGGCTCTGTGGCGCTTCTTGTGCTAGGATTTTGTGCGGTACCGTTGCAGCGTTACGCGGTGCTATGTGGTAACACAGTCCGCAGAGAGAATCGTAGCAGGGAGCACATTCATTACCTCACGGCGTTTACCGGCGTTGACCGGACGGATTGGCTGATGTTACGGGTTTTCAGGAGAGGCGTGCCTTGCCGCGTTTGCGCCTAACCTTTGCCGGTGTCCGCCGGGTTGGCGGTTGGCTGCTGGCCATCGTGCCGACAGTGCTGGTGTTGCTGGCGGCGGCTTTCTATCTCCTGCTGATTCCCCGTCTGGATTCGTTGCGTCCCTATGTTTCCCAATCCTTGTCGCGGGCTTTGGGTGCTCCGGTGCAGGTGCGAGGGATGCACCTGGGCTGGAACTGGGGGCCGTTGCTGGAATTGGCCGCGTTGCGGGTGGGTCCATCCGCACAGCCCGAACTGGCCCTGCGCGGGGTGCATCTGCGCCTTTTTGCCCTGCCGCTGCTCTGGGGGGATATGGTCGCGCAGGATTTCCGCGCCGCGGCCGGCGAGGTGTCCGTCGTTCAGACGGCCGACGGTGACTGGCAGGTGGCCGGGCAGTCGCTAGGACATGGCGGATCGCTATTGTCACTGGATATGGACTGGGCGCATGTGGATGTACAGCACCTGACCGTACAATGGCGATCCCAGCCACAGGCCGCCCCCATTCCGCTGCATGTACAGTGGCAGAGCAGCGGTGGCTTGCGTCCGCAGGTGCAGGTGCAGGTGCGCTGGTCACCTCAAGGTCTGTTGCGCTACTCGGGAGCGGCGCGCGGCGTCTTTACCCGTCCGGGGCGCTCCTCTGGCAGCGGTAACTGGGTGTTGCAATCGTTGCCGCTGCCTTGGTTTCATCTCGCGGATCCGCACTTGCCGGTGTTGCGCGGCAGCGTGAGCGGCGGCGGGCGCCTGCAATGGCGTTATGGCTTGCCGCGCACAGCTACCGGGCAGTTTGCCGTGGATGACGCCGGGGTGGACGGTAAGCAATGGGCGCAAATCCATGGCCGTCTGGGCTGGAATGGAACGGGTTCCACGGGGACATTGCAGCTTGCGGATTTGACGGGGCTTGCTGCACAACCCTTGGCAGCGCGCTTGGGGCTCAACTGGCGCCATCGCCTGCAATGGCAGGTAGAAGCGCCGCTGCTTCCTGCCGTACTCCTCCAGAACGTACCGGAGATGGCCCTCCCCGTGCAGCTCCGTTGGATACCTCGGCAACAGTGGCAGGGCAGCTTGCGCGACCTGCGCTTCCGCTCGCACAGCGTGGGACACCAGTCCGCCACCTGGGAGCTTCAGGCAGGACTTCATGGCATCGGTGTTTCGCCTCATGGAGACTGGTTTGGCGTGCAGGGCCTTAGCGGCGACATCGTCCTTCACCCGGAAGCCCTGCAATTTCATCTGGCGAGCCGGCAGTTCACCCTGGACTGGCCGCAACGCTTTGCAGCGCCGTTGCACCTGCAAGAAGTATCGGCACGGGTTGTCGCCCGGAAGGCGGGTACCGACTGGTCGATTCAAGCCAATCCGATCGTGCTTCAAGGGCCAGGTCACCTGCACGCCAGCCTGGCGGTGCAGGGCCAGCAACTGCGTCTGAAGGCTCAGCTTGACGACATGCCGGTGACGGCGATGGCGGATTTCGTACCGCAGAGCGATATTAGCCCTGCCCTGCGCCGGTGGTTACTTCAGGCCTTTCAGGCGGGATCCTTGCAGCATGCAGAACTGCAATGGCAGGGACCATGGGATCACCTGCCACGCCAGGCGCCGGGCGAGCATTTTTCGCTGCGGGCGAACTTTCGCCATGTGACCCTGCACTATGCCCCGCGCTGGCCAATAGCGACGCAAGTGAATGCGCAACTCCTCTGGGCGGGAGATCGCCTTTCCGTCCAGAGTCATCGGGGTGACATTTTCGGGGTGCCAGTGACTTCCGCCAGCGTCGCTCTCAACCATCTCTTCGCACCGCATACCTCGCCGCTGCAGGTTACTTTGAAGGCACCGATCCCGCTGGATAAAGTGCTGCCTTTTTTGCGGGAAACGCCGGTACTGGAGGGCAAGGCCGTGGCGAATATGCCCCTGCGCCTGACGGGGCAGGGCCAATTACAATTGGCCCTCAGCGTCCCTTTCGGGGCTGAGAAGAGCCAGGTAGATGGCCGGATCGATCTCCGTCACGCGGGCGTCGGATGGGGCGGCTGGCAGGCTACAAGTATGCAGGGGCCGGTTTATTTTCAGCGGGATAAGATCCAGATTGGCGAGCTGAAAGGTGTTTTTGCCGGCGGTCCCGTGCAGGCGAGCTTGCAGGCCAGTCAACTGGAGACCTCGCCACACCTGCGTTTTTCGCTGCAGGGTGAGCTTCAAGCGGCCGATCTACCGATGCCGGAGCGCTGGCGCACGGCTTTCAGTGGCGCCGTCCCGTATCAGGGTAGCGGTACGCTGTTGAACAACGAGCTGCATTTTAAGGGCGATGCCGACCTGCGCCAAAGTCGTAGTGCCTTACCTGCGCCCTTGAATTGGGCATCAGGCAAGGGTGGAAGCCTGGCCGTGCAAGGTCATGGGAATGTGGCTCACCGTTTGCAAGTCAATTTCAAGCTACCCGTGGGGTCTGCCGTCCTGGCGTGGCAACGGGAGGAATCCGTCTGGCGATGGGAGGCTGGCGCCGCACGTTTGGGTGGAGAAATCCCTCCACCACTGCCCAGTACTGGGTTTTCCCTTCAGGGCAGTGGCGATAGCCTTTCCGTAGGGCCGTGGCTGAGCATGCTGAGAGGTGAAGAAGACCGTGAGACGTGGCCGGGAATTCGCTTTGACCTGTATTGGCGGCACCTGCGTTTTTTGCAGCAGGATTGGCCGGATGTGCAGATGCGCGGCCAAGTGGCGGCGGAGAAGCTGCATCTGCAATGTGCCAGCCCCCAGTTGGCCGGTGTCTTACAGTATGCGCGCGCGCCGCAGCCCACGGTTCCCGCCCAACTCCGTCTGGACATACAGAAATTAAGCGTTGCTGCACCAGTATCCGCAACATCCTCCGCTTCCGTCCTTTCGCAATCACTGCAAGGGGCCGCGGGCAGCCCGCTGACACTGCATACCCATATCGCGCAACTCGATTGGCATGGCCACAAGGTGCATGACGTGCTGCTGGATGCCGGGCGATCGGCGACCGGCTGGAACATTTCCATGCTCAAAGGCGACTGGGCAGGCAGTCAATGGGATTTTAAAGGGTCGTGGCAGGGTGCCGGAGCGGGTCAGTCGACCTTTCAGGGAAATATCCGCAGCAACAATATTGCGCCTGTTCTGCAGGACATCGGTATGGATACCCTGGACTACGG
This sequence comes from Pseudomonadota bacterium, assembly GCA_021818125.1. Taxonomy (GTDB): domain Bacteria; phylum Pseudomonadota; class Gammaproteobacteria; order Acidithiobacillales; family Acidithiobacillaceae; genus Acidithiobacillus. Next base: position 11,175 of record JAKAFG010000028.1, read on the forward strand.
CCGCGCCGATTATGCGGGAAAACTGTCCTGGCCCGGTGCGCCCTGGGATTTCACTGCAGCGCATCTCAGCGGAAACATACAATCAAAGCTGTGGAATGGTCGTCTCAGAAAGCTGGGTACGGATATTTCCTGGCTCATCTTTCTGAATCCTACGACGTTGTTTGAAGACGTTCTCACCTTTGATTATCGCCCGCTCTTCGGCGGCGGCTTGTTCTTTTCCAAGCTTTTTGCCGACTTCCAGGTGCAGGATGGTGTCGCCTATACCCGCAATCTGCTCCTCGAATCCAGCGCGCTCGAAATGAAGGGGATTGGCGCTGTCGACTTGACGCACCGAACCGTGAGTATGGGGTTGCAGGTTTATCCCTTGCAGAGTTTTGACTTGCTCCTCGGGCATTTCCCCATACTCGGCCCCGCCATCTTTGGGAAATCGGGCAAGGTGCTAGAATGGCGTTATCAGGTGGACGGACCCTGGGAGCGTCCGGTGGTGCGTCTGGTGCATGCACCGGCCAAGGCCGGAGGGAGCTAACACGATGAATGCTCAGGTTGCCGTAGTGCAGATGGTGTCTTCGGACGTGCTGGCGGATAACCTCGCCCATGCCGGGTCTCTGCTGGCGCAGGCGGCTGCGGGAGGTGCGCAACTGGCGCTCTTGCCCGAAAATTTTGCCCTCATGGGGCGTGACGAAAAAGCCAAGCTGGCCATTATGGAGATGGATGGCGATGGTCCGATCCAGTCCTGGCTGGCAGCGCAGGCGCAGCGCTTTGGCCTGTGGTTGATAGGGGGCAGTATCCCCCTGGCCGCTCCTGACGGACGCTGCTATGCCGCCTGCCTGGCCTTCGACCCCGCCGGCCAACGCCAGGCGCGTTATGACAAGATACACCTCTTTGACGTCGATCTGGCGGGCGGCGAAAGTTACCGCGAGTCCCGCACCATTACCCCCGGCAGCACCCCGGTGGCCGTGACCACGCCCTGGGGCCAGCTTGGCCTCTCTATCTGCTATGACCTACGCTTCCCGGAGTTGTACCGCTGTTATGCGGGGGCTGAATTACTGGTCGTCCCCAGCGCCTTTACCCAACAGACGGGTGCCGCGCACTGGGAGTGTTTGTTGCGGACCCGTGCCATCGAGAACCAGGCCTATGTGCTCGCCGCTGATCAGGGTGGTTTGCACCAGAACGGCCGCCAGACCTTCGGCGGTAGTATGATTATTGATCCCTGGGGTCAGGTGCTGGCCCGCATGGACCTGGGTGAAGGAGTCGCGCTGGCCCAGGTTGACATGGAATTTTTGCGGCGCTGCCGCAGTAATCTGCCCGCGCTGCAGCATCGTCGCCAGGCATTTGGCAGCGCCTCCCAGGCGCTGCCGACCTAACCCTGCTGTTGCAGGGCGATGAGGGCCATCGCGCCGCTGAACGCCGGCTTCACCTCAGAAACCAGGCCCCAGGAAGTGGCGGCGGGAATGGTTTTTGGTTTGAGCCATGCTATTCTCCCAAGCTTTATGGGTTGACCATTACCCGAAGACCAGCAATATTTGCGCCGACTTGGATTCGGCAGATGAGGAGTGTGTGGATGCTGAGCGGGACTTCTTTGGAGATCGTGCATGAAGCAGTTTAACGGGGCATTCTTCCGTGACCTGTGGCGGATGACCAAACCCTACTGGTGGCACTCCGAGGAGCGCTGGATGGCGCGTGGGGTCTTTGCCCTCATCATTCTCCTCAATCTGTTCATGGTCTTTATTTCTTACCGCATTACCGAGTGGTATGCGGTGTTCTGGAATGCCCTGCAGCACTTTGCAGTGAATGCCGCCTGGCACCAGATGCTGATTTTTCTGGGATTGGCCACTCTGTACATCGTCGCGGCGGTTTCCCAGACCTTTTTTACCCAGATGCTGGAGATTCACTGGCGGCGTTGGTTGACGAAGCATTATCTGGATACCTGGCTGGCCAAAAGTACCTTCTATCACATGCAGGTGCTGGGCGATGGCACCGACAACCCGGATCAGCGCATCAGCGAGGATTTGGCCAGTTTCACCGGGCAGACACTCAATATTGTGATTGGCCTGCTCAGTTCTGTCACGACCCTCGCTGCCTTTGTGTTCATGCTCTGGGATTTGTCGGCCATGATCACCATTCCCTGGCAGGGCAGTCTCTATACAATCCCCGGCTATCTGGTATGGGCGGCGCTCATTTATTCCGTATTCGGCACTATTCTGACGGCCCTTATCGGGCGGCCACTCATCAGTCTGAACTTTAATCAGGAGCGTTATCAGGCGGATTTCCGTTTCAGCATGATGCGTCTGCGTGAAAACAGTGAGAGTATCGCGCTGTATGGCGGCGAGACTGAGGAGCGCCACCACTTTCTGCAGCGGTTCGCTAACGTCTATGCCAACTATTGGCGGATTATCTGGCGATCCATGCGCCTCAATTGGTGGGTGTCCGGCTATGGCCAGGTGGCCATCATTTTCCCGATCCTGGTGAGCATGCCCGCCTATTTTGTCAATAAAGCTATTGGCATTGGTGGCTTGCAGCAGATTGCCTCGGCTTTTGCCCAGGTGCAGGGTGCGTTGTCTTTTATTGTCAGCAGTTATGGCAGTCTGGCCAACTGGCATGCCGTCGTCGATCGTCTGCGTTTTTTCGAACAGTCGATGGATGAGGTGCGCGTTATCCGGGAAACCCATTACCAGATCGAGCGCAAGGATGGTCCGCGGCTCATTGTGCAGGCCCTCAATGTGCGCCTGCCCGATGGCCGGGAATTGATTCACCACCTGGATCTGGATGTGCGCCGTGGAGAGCGCTTGCTGATCATGGGCCCATCGGGCGGAGGTAAAAGCACGCTGGTGCGGGCTTTGGCCGGTATTTGGCCCTTTGGTGAGGGGACGGTGGAGCTGCCGCGGAGCGACCGTCCGCTCTTCCTGCCGCAGAAGCCGTATCTGCCCTTGGGCACTTTGCGTGATGTGCTGGTGTATCCCTTCGGGGTGCCAGGGGTCAGCGACGCCCGGCTGCGGCAGGTGCTCCATCTGGTCGGCATGGAAGCGCTGGCCGACAAGCTGGAGGACGCCCGTTTGTGGTCCCATGTATTGTCTCTGGGTGAGCAGCAGCGC
>JAKAFG010000261.1 GCA_021818125.1 Pseudomonadota bacterium
TCGACAATGCAGATCAACTCGCTGCGGAAGGTATTGTCTGCCGCCTTCCCCTGCAGATGCAGGAGCAGGTTATGCACGGCGGTCCCGGCCTGCAGGTCCGCCATGTGGCCCTGCTTGGGTAGCCAGTCCGGGCTGCCCGCGTAGGACCCCCCGTCACCAATGACAAAGACGCCCGGATGGTCGGGGACGGTGCAGTGCAGGTCGGACTGAAAAAAGCCACCGGCAGAGAGGGGCAAACCGCTGTCGGCTGCCCAGTCCGGGCCGGTCATGCCGGGCATGAACAGGATCAGGTCCGCGGCAATGTCGCCGCCTTCGGTCATCACTTTGTTTACCGAGAACCCACTGATTTTATGACCAAGATGGGTGCGAATATCGCGCCGCTGCATTTCCGCGAGCAGTCCTTCCACCGCCTTCGGACCCAGTCGATTACCCGGTTCGGTCATCGGATTGAAAAATACCAATTCGATTTGCCCGCGCTTATCGATCTGACGAAGGTAAGTGTCGATTCCAAAGAGCAGTTCAAAGACCGGACCACCGCGTACGGCGGTCGGCTCCAGGGGATTGCCGGCGAAACCGAAGGCAATGGTGCCTTTGTCCATCAGCGCCAAGCGGTCTCGGATATTTTCGGCGGCATCGATACCGTCGCAGATGGCGAAACTGTGCTCGATGCCCGGTAACTTACGGATACCGCGGCCGCCGCTGGCGATGATGAGCGCGTCGTTCCGCACTTCACCCTGGTCGGTGATGACGGTACGGCCGCCATCGCCCAGGCCGGTGACGCGACCCTGATGGAACTGCACCCGTTGGCGCTGAAAGAAACGCTCCAGGGGAATCCGCAGGTTCTCGCCCTGCCGCAGCCCGGTAGGAATCCAGATCAGGCCGGGGTAATAAATAAACTCCGCCCGGGGTGCGATGACGGTGATTTCCGCGTCGGGCATCCGGCGGCGCAGGTGGCGAACGGCAGTCAGGCCACCAAAGCCTGCGCCGATAATGGTCACTTGGGTCATATGCTATTCCTCAGCAGCAGAAAATGTGGAAGGAAGCCGCAATCGGCCCCGTTTACACAGTATACTGCATCCGCCTAGCAGAGCGCCCGGCAGGCCGGACGCTGTTGCTCCTCCGGCAGACTGCTCAGCCACCCAGTACACGCTGATAGCTGTCTGGTAAGGGGCTGATCTCCTGGGCCTGGGCAAAGCCGCGTTGCACGAAGAGGCTGACGACGGCGCCGTGGGCCTGGATGAGGGTCACCACGTTGGGATCCTCGCTGGTCTCTTCCACAAGGACACCGTTGGGTACCAGGGTCACTTCCATCCGCACCTTTTCACGTTGCGCGAAAATTTCGGGAAAGGCCGGATCCCAGAAACGCAATCCAAAGTTTTCTTCCAGCCGATGGTGCATGGCCGGAACATGGTCGTGCAGCAGGCCGACAATCTCCGGGCTGACAGAAGTGGTCAGCGAACGGATGCCATTGGGAAGCCGGGTCAATTCACGCTGAATCTGGTCGTGATGGCGAAGCAAGGTATGAAAGACCTCCTGATCGTGCTGATGACGTGCCCTTTTGTCCGTGTTCCCGGTGCCCGCCAGCATCCGCTGTTCCATCGCTTCTTCGTCAGCGAGGCTCATGCCGGCAGGCCGCATGCCCGGCTCATTTCCGAAACGGATGCCGCCCTGGCTGCGTCCCTGGCCGCCACCGCCACCGCCACCGCCACCACGTCTCATGCCTGTCGGTAGCCCTTGCAATGTATTTCGTTTGCTCATTTTAAGTACTCCTCATAGATTTGAAATGGGTCGGCAGAAAAGATTCCCGCCTGTTGTAAATTGCCCTGGCTGGCGCAGCGGCTTTCGTCCCGTCGCGACTCCTGTGGGCACTGGACCCGTAGAGAGCATGCTGTTTGCAAGGCACGCTCCGGTTTCCATGGTCGATCATGATGCACTGAGCATCCCACAGCGCTGGTTGGCGGGCACGGCAACATGAATTTTCTTCGGTTCTGACAAGTGGAGTTCCGTCATGATGGCGATGAACTCCTCCCGGCTTTTACCCGCCAGACGACGGTTCATACGCTTTTCCTCGCCGACGCAACTGACGTGGCGACCGGTGTAGTCGTGGCCCGGATAGACCAGGGTCTCGTCCGGCAGTGTGAAGATCTTCCCGGTGATGCTGTCATAGAGCGCCCGAGCATCGCCACCCTGAAAATCCGTGCGGCCACAGCCCCCGATCAATAGCGCGTCGCCCGTGAAAATCCGGTCGCGCCAACGGTAACTAACGCAGCCCGGAGTATGGCCGGGCGTGGCAATGACCCGAATGACGTCATCACCCAGCACGATAAAATCGTCATCCTCCACGAGTACGTCTGCACAGGGTACGGCGGCTCGGCCGCTGATCACGGTCTGTGCATCGGTGCGCGCACGCAGTGCGCTGGCGCCGGTAACGTGGTCGGCGTGGACATGGGTATCGAGCACGTATGTTAGTCGCATGGATTCTTGATCAAGTATGCGCAGTACCGCACCGACGGATTCCAGAACAGGGTCGATAACCACGGCCTCATGCCAGGTCGGGTCGCCCAGGATATAGGTGTAGGTGCTGGTTTCCGTTTCACGAATCTGTCTGAACAACATGCTATTACCCCCTTGCCGACAACAATGTTGGAGCACCAACTGGCGTTCTGAAACACTCACTTTCTCACCATAGGACGCAGTGAGAGTATCTGCATTGAGAATTATCAAAGTTGACTGATTTAGTTAACTACCACGAGGAGATTCAGGCGCGGGTGCCATCACTGCCGGCGTACAGGGACAGCTTTCGAGAATCAGGAATCTCGATTTGCCCCTTGTGTTCGTGGAGCAGCCCGTGGCGTTTCAGGTCGGCCATGATGCGGCTGACGTGCTCGGTGGAAAGGCCAAGAAACTCCCCCAGGTCCTGACGGGTGAGGGGGAAAGGTGCCGCACGTTGTTGCGGGTAGGCGCCGACCCATTGGCAGAGGAATGTGGCCAGCCGGGCATCGGCCTTTTTGGCGCCCAG
>JAKAFG010000262.1 GCA_021818125.1 Pseudomonadota bacterium
ACTTGCGTCCTTCCACCACATCAAGCAAGTCGGCGGTGGAATCGAACTTGAAGGTGGTGGTGGTGTAGATCGGTGTGTGCGGCGAACCGTGGAGGTCCTTCAGCTCTCCGGCATGGACGCAACGAGTGGAAAGGCCGATGTTCTTCTCGTTCATTCCTACCTCCTCAAGAAAGCGTTCCCAAATGGCATCCAACCGTAAAATCCTGGACAGATTTTCTCCGGCGACAGAACTGCAATGTTCAAAGGCTGAAGCCCACTCCGGTCACCTACATGGGAGAAAAGCCCTCACCGCACTTCTCCGCAATCTATTTGGAGGATCCGCACCGGCAACCCATTGCGGATAGTAGATCTTCGCCCAACGGGCGTAAAGTTACCGTGTTCGCCAGGCAGATGCTGGGATAGGATTTGGATTGATTAAGACTTCGGCAACCGAAGTTTTGGGGTCCAGAACGACGGTCGTCTGCTCTGGACCGTGGTCATCGTCGATACCCTTTGGCCCGAGGCACGACAGACTATGGATAGCCTGCGCCAACCGTGCATCCGAACCACCTTCAGTTTTTGACGGTGCGTAACCATTCCATCTGCGGGATTCTCCCCAAACCCTCGTCACCCCCTATGAAGCGATGCCTTCCTCCAGGAAAATCCTGCCCTCCTGCAGCACCTGCCGCAGGGCGTCCGGAGACAGCCGGTAATACACCATCTTGCCGTCGTTGCGCATATGCAGCCATCCCCGGTCATGCAATGCGCGGAGTTGATGGGAAGCACCGGCGATGCTGAGTTCCAGGACCTGCGCCACGTCGCAGACACACAATTCCTCTCGCGCCAAAGCCCGCAGAATACGGAGCCGGGTGCGGTTGCCCAGCACCTCGAAAACACGGGCGAATCGCGCAATCTGTGCCTCTTCCTCAGCCAGACGATCGCGGATGCCCGCTACTTTTTCGGGTTCAAAGCAACGGATACGGCAGCGAGGTGCAGCGCTTGAATCTTTCATTTGAATGAATATAATAATGACCCACGAGATTGTCAACGATTCGCTCCCGTCACGGCATCGTCACCTCAAGACGGGGAGGCGAGAACATGAGCCTGTCGGCAGAGGAAGTCTTCGAAACAGTGCCCCTGATTGCCCACCGATAAAGGGAAAGAACAGTGCGATGGACCATTGGGAGTGCTGGCCGTGCGGTACAATCAGAGAAGTTTCTTTCTGAAGGAGCGGGCGTTTTGTCAAAGGACGAACAGAGGGAAAACGCTGTTCTTTCGCCGAGACAGGCGCTTTGCGGGGAGTGGGCGGCAGCACCATCTGCCGCGACGCCTGCTCTGCGCATGCCCCGGCACTCGGTGCTGGCGATTTTCGTCCTGGCGGTTTTGAGCGGATGCGCCAGTTACCATCCGCGCGTGCTGGTGCCCTCAGTGACTGCGGCCGCCTTTCAGGCGCGCAGCCTCGATAACCCGAAGCTAAGGACTTTTCTCGCCCACTTTGGCCGCCCGCCGAAGCACTGGCCCAAGCGACATTGGAATCTGGATAATCTTGCCCTGGTAGCCCTTTATGAAAGTCCGGAACTGGCCGCCCAGCGTGCCCGATGGGCAGTTGTTCGTGCGGGCGTGATCACCGCCGGCCAACGCCCGAATCCCCGCATCAGCTTCCTTTCTCAGCACCACAGCATCGCCCCTGGCGGAGTTTTGCCCTGGACGCTCGGTTTTTCCTTCGATGTGCCCATTGAAACGGCGGGCAAACGGGGGGACCGCATCCAACAGGCACTTGACCTCGCATCCGCCGCGCGATTCCAGGTGGGCGAGACCGCCTGGCAGCTGCGCAACCGTGTCCGCCAACGATTCCTGGAGCTGTTTGCGGCCATAGAGCAAATCAAAGTACTCAAGGCCGAAACAGCGGTGCGCAGCCGGATGCTGGAACTGATATCACAACGTTTCTCCGTCGGCGAGAGCGCCACGTTTGAGGTAAACAGCGCCCAACTGGCCTTACAACGGACGCAGATGGCGCTAGCCGCCGCCAAGGCGCACGCCGCCAGTGTGCGGGCGGCGTTGGCTGAAGCGCTGGGCCTGCCGGTAGGCGCCATTGCCGACACGCGTTTCGACTTCACGAGCATAGACCGTCTTCCCGCGTTGCAGCAGCTATCCACCAGGACCTTGGAACGGGTGGCATTGCTCCACCGCCTGGATCTTCGGCGCGCTTTGGCACAATATGCCGCCGCCGAGGACACCCTCAAGCTCGAAATCGCAAAGCAATATCCCAACATTAATTTGGGCCCGGGATACGAATGGGAAGAAGGGGATAGCCGGTGGTCGCTGAGCTTGTTGTCCTTAACCCTTCCCCTGCTGAATCAAAACCAAGGCCCAATCGCCGTCGCCAAGGCACGCGTGACGGAAGAATCTGCGCGCTTCGCCGCCCTGCAGGCCCAGGTGATCGGGCAAGTCAGTCAGGCCGTCGTTGGCTATCGCGGCGCTGTACAAACACTCCATACGGCGCAGAACCTGTTCACAACCCAAACGAAACACCAGCGCATGCTTGATCAGCGATTTGCTGCGGGTGCCATCGGATCCGTAGCCATGCTCGGTGGGCACTTGGCGTCTCTGGTAGCGGCCCAGGACCGGCTCGCCGCCTTGTATCAGGCACAGCAAGCCCTGGGTACCTTGGAAAATGCCCTGCAGCGGCCCTTTACGGAGCATCTTTCTCTCAAACCTGCACTTCACGAAAAATCCCCATCCGGTCGCGAGAGGGCGCGCGCATGAAACGCAATTTGGTCATAGCGGGCATATTGGCCGCATTGCTGTTCCTGGTCATCCTGACCTGGTTTGGCGCGAGGGCGTACCCCGAAGGCGGGGGCGGCGCTAAAACAGACCCCGCCCATGAGATGCCGATGACTGTTACTGCGCACGGTCTGAAGGTCGTTGTCTTGGATGCGGCGCTGCAGGCGCAGGCCGGTATCCGCACACGACCCCTTACCCCAGCGCGCTATCGAGCCCAAGTCAGTGCCTATGGCGTGATCCTTGACCCA
>JAKAFG010000263.1 GCA_021818125.1 Pseudomonadota bacterium
GTAAAAAATCAGGTAACTGCTGATGCTGGTCAGATACAGAAACTTGGAGAACATCAGTGCGACCAGTATGATCATGCTGCGTCGCACCAGTTTGGCAGGTAGCAAGGGCGCCACGGCCTTTGCCACCGGCCTTCTGGGCTGACGGTGCTGGTGCTGATACCAGCGCCCCACGAAAGAAAGAATCACGATGGCTAGCAACGCCGCCAGTGAGAACCATGACAGGCTGTGCTGACCGTTGGGCATGACGACAAAGGCGGCCAGCAACGGGCCCGCTGCGGTACCCACATTTCCACCCACCTGAAAGATGGATTGCGCCAGTCCGTGGCGCCCGCCAGAGGCCATCCGCGCCACCCGCGACGACTCTGGGTGGAATACTGAAGAACCCAGGCCCACTAACGCTGCTGCCAACAAGAGCACCTCATAATTCGGAGCCACGGATAGCAACAGCAGCCCACCAAACGTAAACAGCATGCCGAAGGGCAATGAATAGGGCATGGGGTGGCCATCGGTAAAACGCCCGACCAACGGTTGAACGATGGATGCGGTCACCTGATAGGCGAGCGTAATCAACCCGATCTGCCCAAAACTCAGGTCGAAATGGCTTTTGAACAGCGGGTACACCGCCAGCATCAGCGACTGGATGCTATCATTGAGAAAATGTGACACGCTGATAGCGCCCAAAACCTCAAAGCGGGTGACGTCGGTGGCCGCGCTGGGGAGATTCCCGATCTTTTGCAGAGACATGGCGAAAGCCTTTAAGATGATGTGCGGCAGGATTTTAGGGGTTGACGAACGTACCGTCCAGTCTGAATCTTCGTTTTTCCCTTGCCCAGAGGACTGGGCCTAGTGTTTAATTGGCGAACATGGAAAAGCATATGAACGACGAATTGTCCCCCGTGGAAGCTCCCGCCGACTTCGCAAGCACCCTGGATGCCTTGGAAGAGACCGTTCGCCGCCTGGAAGGGGGGCAGTTGGGTCTGGAAGACTCTGTCGCCCTTTTCCAGCGCGGCATCGAATTGTCCAGGCGTGCCGAGGCGCAGTTGCAGAACGCGCGGCAAATCGTGGAAACATTGCTCGGAGAGGACACGGTTCCTGCTCCGCTTACTCAGGAAGAAGACGGATGACCCTGGATATCGCGGTGAACAACGAAACTTTTGCGCAGTTCCGGTCACGCTCGGTACGACGCATCGAGGACGTTCTGGAAACACTGCTGCCCCCGGCGCATCTTCTGCCGGCGCGGCTGCATGACGCCATGCGTTACAGTACGCTGGGTGGAGGCAAGCGCGTCCGTCCCCTGCTGGTATACGCAGCAGGGATCTGTTTGGGGGTGCCACTGGAGCATCTGGACCGCCCTGCGGCGGCATTGGAAATGATCCATGCCTATTCGCTGGTGCATGATGATCTCCCCGCCATGGACAATGATGGTCTGCGTCGTGGTCTGCCCACCTGTCATCGCGCCTACGATGAAGCCACGGCCATTCTTGTCGGCGACGCTTTGCAAGCGCAGGCCTTCCTGGTTCTCGCTGAACCGGGTTGGGGCGTGGCGGCGGAATGGCAGGTGCAGATGCTGGCGACCCTCGCGCAGGCCTCTGGTTCGCGAGGCATGGTGGGAGGACAGGCCATTGATCTTGCCGCGGTAGGGCATGAATTGGGCTTGCCGGCGTTGGAGCAAATGCACCTGCATAAAACTGGCATGCTCATGCGCTGCGCCATACAGTTGGCGCTCTGCGCGGCAGGCATGGATACGCAGGAGGCCCGGGGCGTCGCGCTGCTGCGTTACGCCGACCGTGTCGGGCTCGCCTTTCAGGTGCAGGACGATATCCTCGACGAAATCGGGGACCTGCAACAGACCGGAAAAGCGCAGCAGGGTGCTGATCGCAGCCGCAATAAACCCAGTTTCATCACCCTGCTTGGACTTGCAGAGGCACAAAGCTATGCCCGACGCCTGCTCGAAGAGGCTTTGGATGCCTTGCAACCCTGGCAAGCCGAAGCAGATCATCTTCGCGCCTTGGCGCGCCTCATTATAGAGCGGAGCAAATGAGCGATTTGTTGAAGGGTATCCCCATGCCTGCCGAACTGCGCCAGATGTCGCGCAGTGAACAGAAGAGCGTGGCCAAGGCGGTACGCCACTTCCTCTTGGAAACGGTCAGCCAGACGGGTGGGCATCTCTCTTCCTGTCTGGGGGCGGTGGAACTGACCGTGGCGCTGCACGCCGTATTCAATACGCCGGATGATCGTCTGATCTGGGATGTCGGGCACCAGGCATACCCCCACAAAATTCTGACCGGACGTGGCGCACGTTTTCCGCAGTTGCGCATCAGGGATGGTCTCTCCGGTTTTCTCAAGCGGGATGAGAGCCCCTATGACAGCTTCGGCGCCGGGCACTCCAGTACCTCTATCAGCGCCGGTCTGGGGATGGCGGTGGCGGCCAAACTGGAGCATAAAACACGGCAGGTGGTGGCGATCATTGGTGACGGTGCCATGACGGCGGGCCTCGCCTATGAAGCGCTGAATAACGGTGGAGTTTTGGATGCTGATTTGCTGGTTATCCTCAATGACAACGAGATGTCTATTTCACCCAATGTGGGCGCGGTATCCCGATACCTGACGCGCGTTCTCTCCGGGCGCCTCTATAACACCGTACGCGAGGGTGCGGGACAGGCGTTGAGTTTCGTGCCGCCGTTGCGTGAACTGGCCAGAAAGGCGGAAGAGGGCGTGAAGGGGCTGGTGACGCCGGGGACGCTGTTCGAGGAAATGGGATTTCATTATTTTGGTCCCATTGATGGCCACGATTTGGATACGTTGATCCCGACTCTCGAGAATCTGAAAAAAATCAGAGGACCACGTCTGCTTCATGTGATTACCAAAAAGGGCAAGGGCTATGGTCCCGCCGAGCAGGATCCCTGCGGCTATCACGGAGTAACACCCTTCAACCGCAGCGATGGCAGGATGGCGAAGAAATCCGCCGGTGCGCCCAGCTATACCCAGGTGTTCGGCGAGTGG
>JAKAFG010000029.1 GCA_021818125.1 Pseudomonadota bacterium
GGGGTGGATGCTGCGGACCCCGTTTGCGCGGATAGGGCGAGTGAGCCGGTCAGTGGAAGTCTGGCAGACGGTGTCGCCGGCCTGAAAATCGCCATTGCCGCCGGCTATTTCATGCAACAGGCGACGCCAGCAGCGGAGCAGGCACTGGCGCGGGTCGCGGCGGCGCTGAATGTGACGGATCTCGTCGAATTTCCCGGAACCGCGCAGGCGCGTGCCGCCGCCTATCTCATCACCAATGCCGAAAGCAGCAATCTGCATCTGGATCGTTTGCGTCATCACGCCGCCGACTATGACCCGGACGTGCGGGATCGCATGCTGGCCGGTACGCTATTGCCCGCGTCCTGGAATATTCAGGCCCAGCGTTTCCGGCGCTGGTATCGGGCTGAAGTACTCAAGGTTTTCGCGCGCTATGACCTGTTGCTGGCACCGGCCACGCCCATGTCGGCGCCCGCCATCGGGCAGCGATATATGGAACTGGATGGGGAGCAAATGATGGTGCGACCGCATCTGGGCTTGTACACCCAACCCCTCTCCTTCATTGGCCTCCCGGTGGTGGTGGTGCCCGTGGCCAGCGCGGGGGCGATGCCTATCGGGGTCCAGATTATTGCCGCACCCTGGCAGGAAGCGCGAATATTCAAAGTCGCACGACAGCTTGAGTTGCACGGATTTACCAGTCCAATCCCCACCCGCTAAGAGGAAAAATCCCATGGTTCACGCCGAAATCAACGCACCCGAAGTCTTACAAGAAGTGCAGGCCGCTTTTTTTCGTTATGAAAAGGCATTGGTTGAAAACGACGTTCATGTATTGGACGAGTTATTTTGGAATAGCGTACACACGTTGCGCTACGGAGTGGCAGAAAATCTCTACGGCTATGCGGCCATTGCCGAGTTTCGGGCATCCCGTCCAGCCCCGGCGCTGAATCGGGAATTGGTCAATACGACGATCACCACCTATGGACAGGGCTTCGCGACTGCCAACACGGAGTTCCGGCGCGAACAGGTGCATGGCCGACAAAGTCAGACCTGGATACGCACGCCAGAGGGTTGGCGTGTCGTCGCGGCGCATGTGAGCTTGATGCCGAAGACGACCTAAGCCGCTGCATGGATGCAGCCATCATTCTGGCGGGCGGCCAGTCCCGGCGCTCCGGGCGACAGCACAAAGCGTGCAGGCGTCTGCCCGGCGATGGCCGGAGCTGGATTGACCGGCAGGTGGATATCCTGCGGCAGGCGGGGTTCGCGCCGGTGTATCTGGTGACGGGGTATCGGCCACGGCGGGTTTTGGCTTGCCTGCATCGTCGTGCCATGAAACGGCATAACTTTCGGGCAAGGCGTGGGCCTTTCTCGACGCTCCAGGTGGGGCTGCATCATCGATCTGGCCCCGCGCTGGTGGTGCCGGTAGATACGATTTTGCCACCCGCGCCGTGGCTCAGGCGGCTGCGGCGCATCGCACATGCTCGGCATATTGCGGCAGTAAGTCCGATAGATCGCTGGGGTGGCGGCGGGCATCCGCTGATGGTGTCGCCGTGTTGGTTACCGTTACTCTGCGCAGTACCCGTGGATGCAGCCGATGCAAGGTTGGATCGACAACTGGATTATTTGTCGGCGGCAGAGCATATCCGCTTGCCGTGGAACCACTTTTTGCGTTATCCCCGGCTGAACACCCGCCGGGAATGGTGTTCAGCGCGTCACAAACTGAGGTCCATTCTGTGAAACCCATTCAAATCTCCTTATCGGCGAGCTCGGAGGGTGGTGCCGTGAGTGCTCCGCACGCGCTGGCGGCCGAGGCCGGGGCCGCTATTTTGCGCAGCGGTGGTAATGCCATAGAGGCGGGCATCGCGGTGGCATCGACCCTCTCCGTGGTCTATCCCCACATGAACGGACTGGGGGGCGATGGGTTCTGGCTGATCTCGGACGGCGATGCGCACACGGTGCGCGGACTGGCTGCCGCTGGATCGGCAGGACGACGCTATTCGGCAGCGCTGTTTCGTGACCGGGGGCTGCGCGAGATTCCATTCCGTGGTGGCTTGTCCGCCTTGACGGTGCCGGGTGCGGTGGGCGGCTGGGGGGCGGCGTTTGGGTTCTCCAGGGATCGCTGGCGAGGCCGTAAATCCTGGTCCGATTTGCTGGAGAGCGCCTATTGCCACGCCGTCACTGGTTTTCCGCTCAGCCCTAACCAGCACCATACCCTCATCAGATTTGGCGACGCGCTCCGTCAGCAGCCGGGTTTTGCAGCGCAATACATGCCGGGGGGGGAGATATTGCCGACTGGGCGACTGTGGAGTCAACGGGCGCTGGCACAAACTCTCGGGACTCTGGCGGAGAATGGTGCAGAGGCTTTTTATCACGGCCCGCTCGCCTGGCAAATGGCGAAGGGTCTCAAAGCCGCCGGCAGTCTGTTGACAGAGGCCGATTTGCAAGCCTTCAAGCCGCGCTGGGTGGAACCGTTGCGCACCGCCTTCGGTGCCGGCGAGGCTATCAATATGCCGCCGCCCACCCAAGGGGTAGCCTCACTCATGATCCTCGCCCTGCTCAATCGCGTTGGACTCAACAGCGGGGACCATCTGGGCGCGGAACTGATTCATCACACGGTAGAAATCACCAAACTGGCCTTTAAATACCGGGACCAGTTAGTAGCTGATCCTGACTTTGGCGATGTGGATATTGCATCATTGCTGAATCCGGATTTTCTGGATGACTGCGCCAGAGAGATACATCCTCTTATCGCGATGCCTCTGCCGCCCATTGGACTCGCCAAAGGCGATACGGTTTGGTTCGGGGTGGTGGATGGGCAAGGGCGGATGGTGAGTGTGATTCAGAGTCTCTACCACGAGTTTGGCACTGGCGTGGTGGCGGGCAATACCGGGGTGCTGTGGAATAACCGCGGCTGTGCCTTTTCTCTGGAACCGGGGCACGTCAATGTGCTGGAGCCTGGAAAACGCCCCTTTCATACCCTTAATCCAGCGCTCTATGCCGAGCAGGGGCGGGTGCAACTCGCCTACGGCAGTATGGGGGGTGATGGCCAGCCCCAAACCCAGGCGGCGCTGCTCATGCGCGCCAAGCACTATGGGCTTTCCCTCGCCGAGTCAGTAACCAGTCCGCGCTGGCTGTACGGGCGCACCTGGGGGGAATCCTCGGCGGGTTTGCGTCTGGAGCGGCGATATCCCCGCGCCGTTTTTGGGGATTTGCGCCGCCGGGGGCATCAGGTGTCGTGGGTACCCGATTACAGTAACTTTATGGGTCATGCGGGTATGGTAGCGCGTGACCCGGAGGGCGGATTTGCCGGTGCTGCTGATCCTCGCAGTGATGGCGGCGTGGCGGTGCCGTAAGATAGCCTTTTAAATGAACCCCTATTTAATGCCTAAGCTGTATTGTGTTCGGCTAGGCTCATATTATTTAGCTCCTCTGCTATGCAGTTGGAAAAACGGGCGGCAGAGACCGAAATCCCTCGGCTTTTGAGTTGCGCACATACTAATGGTACGGGGCGTATGTCCACGGCAGAAATTGGCCGATACACTATATTTTCGTTGACGCGATTTTTGGGTATCCCCGTTGAAATGACAAAGCCAATGTTTTGGGTACCGTACAGCATGCCGCGCATCACTTCATAGGAGTTGGTCTCGGCGGCGATTTGGGTTTCTGATCGTCGACTATGGAGCACGGACTCCAGCATTTCGCGCGAGGTAAGCCCCGGTGCCGGCAATACCAACGGATACTGGATGCAATCACTCAAGCGAAGCGTACCTTGACTGGCAAGAGGGTGCGTGCGGTCCATGGCCGCCACCAAAGGCTGCTCGGATATGGCAAGGTCGATAACGTCTGGGTGTCTGGGCGGCGCCACGATGACCACCAGATCGGCTTCAAACGCCAGTAGCGCACGAATTGCGTCGCTGTGTTTCGCTACAGTCACCGAGAAGGAAACCCCCGGATACTGCTCCCTGAATGTATTAATAATTCTCGGGATGAAATCGGCCGCCAATGCGGGGCTGACCGCGAGGGAAATATGGCCGCGGCGAAGTCCGTTGAGGCTATCTATTTCTGAGCGTAAGCGCTGCATGTCGGAAAGGTGGCGGCGCACATAACCCAGGAAAACTTCTCCTGCGGCCGAGAGGCGCATTCCGCGCGGATGCCGTTCGAAAATGCCGGTGCCCAGTTCTTCTTCCAGATCCTGAACGCGGCGATCCAGTGCCGATGCCGTGATATGCAGCTTTTCGGCCGCGCGACGGACCGAGCCTTCCCTGACAATTGTGTCAATGTAGTTAAACAGGCGCAGGTGTTTCATGACCAATCCTTAAAGCGTTGCGCTTTATGTAACACACTCGCAAAAAAATAACACTTTAATCGTAAGTTGTATATAGCCAGTATATCCAAACAGGCAAGAGGCACCCAATCAATAAGATGATATCTGATGCCTCGTTTTGGGGCAGAAAATATCGTTGTGCCCCATTATGGGGCGAATAAAGAAAACGCCTTGCGTCTCGTACCAATATACTGGTAGGTCGGCATGGCATGTATGCTGCTTCTCGCTATGGTGGTATAACTACAGGAGTCTATAATGAACAAAGCCAATAAACACCTTTTGAGACAGAGCTTGTTGGTGGCAACAGGATTACTGGGTAGCTCACTTCTGCCGGTCTATGCAGAAGTGACCACCGCCACGCCGCCTCCGGCCAAAAAAGTATATAAGATCAAATCCGTCTCCAAGAATTTGCTGCGAACCGTAGAGAAGGCGGCACTCACCCATATAAAGCCGGTGTTCGGTGCGGAAACGGCGCTGATTCCCAAAAAATTCCTGGAAGGTCAGGAATCGACACAAAATGCCTCGACCATTCTGAGTTTTGTGCCTGGGGTCAATGCCACCAGTACGAACCCTATTGGTGTCAAGACCCATATATCTGTGCGTGGCTTCTCTCAGACACAAGTAGGCTACACCTTTGATAATTTGCCCATTGCTGATTTGTTCAATGGAGGTTTGTCCGGCGGAAATAACAATTATGCAGATTTGACGAATCTCATCCCGGTCACGCTGGGTGAAACTTCGGGCATCCGGGTGACCTACGGCACTCCCTCGCCAGATATCAACGCCGTCGGGGCTATCGGCGGAAATATTGATTATCTGCCGAAGATTCCGTCGGCAAAACGTTACGAGTCGGTATTTGCTGGTTATGGTTCTTTTGACACGCGCAGCTATGGTGCTGAGATCAACACCGGCGCAAACCCTGGCTATGGCAACCTTCTGCTGCGATTCTCTTCGCGCCAGACCGCAGGCTACCTGAATCACAGTCCTGATCGCGAATATTCCTACTATGCGGCCTATGATTTGCCGCAAATTTCGCCGACTTCCAAATGGTCAGTCATATTTTTGCTGAACAAAAATCAGGGCGCCACCGCGGCGCGAATGCCGGTCGCGCTGTTGCAGCAGTATGGACCTTATTACCAGTGGCCACTGTCTTTCACCTACGCGAATAGCACGGCGGAACACATGATGACTATTGTGCAAAATAAAACGCTCATATCTTCTCACGCCGTTTTTGGTTTCAAGGGATTTTATGCTTACACCCACTCCAATCGTTTGGAGTATGTGAATCCCAGTGTCAATACGCCTTATAACAGCTTCGTCACCTTTTATCTGAACCCGGCACAAACTGTCTGCCAGTATTCGGGTAACGATTTTGCGGGTAACTATTCTGCGGCGTGTCAGGCGCAAACTATTAACGGGGACAATTACCATAGTTATAGCTACACGACAAATACCTTCGGTTTTAACCCCGCTGTCGAATGGCTCAATCATTATGTGGACTTGAAAGCCGGAGGACTGGGCGCGGTCTCTCAGTATCATTCGCGAGACTACGTCTACGGAAGCCAGAATGTCCCCGAAGTGGCCGGTTACAATGACCTCTGGGATGAGCACGCATGGCGTCTGTACGGTAAGCTCTATGCGCAGGCCAAAATCAAGCCGACACGTTCTTTGGCGATTACCCCTGGTCTAAAATATGAGACGGTAAGCACGCATATAAATGATGTGCCGGGATACTACTACACCGTAGGTGCGAGCAGTGGCCGCTCTTACAGTGAGGTGAGCCCATACGTCGGCATTCAGTATAAGCCGATAAGGGCGGTAACCCTTTATGCCAACTATGCGGTCGGGTACAAGTATCCGAATATCACCGCATTTTATGCGGCGGATAGTAATGCCACATCGACGTCACCATCGACGCCGGTGACGATAAAGCCCGAGCAAGTCAACACATATCAATTTGGGGCGGCATACAACCATGATGGTATTGATGCGAGTATTTCGTTCTACCGATCGGACTTTGCGCACACTTTCAGCTCCTACTATGATACAACAACCGGGCTGACCTATGAATACAATATCGGCTCGTCATCGTATCAGGGCATTAATATTGCGACGGCTTACGCGCTGGATAATTATGTATCTGTTTATGGGAACTATTCGCTTCAGGATGCGCATTACACCTCAAACTCGTCAAGCGCCTATGGCGTTGCCACCAGCATTGGAGAGCCGCGGGCAAATACTCCCACCTACCTGGCGGGTATGGGGATATTGGGGCACTACATGAACACGCGGGCGAGGCTGTACGGCAATCTGATTGGCCCGCAATACATTGAGGCAAGCACGGGCGCGCCAACCTCTATTAGTATGCCTGCCTATGCAACAATGAACTTCAATCTTGCGCATACCTTTCAGATACATCAATACGGGTTCAAAAATGTGACGCTCAGCCTGAGCGGGGTGAATCTCCTGAACTCCGAAGCCTCGGTTCTGGAGAAGCAGTTCCCCTATATTAATAATCAGCCCGGCAACTATCTCGTAGCAGAGCCGATGATGCCACGCTCGTTCTTTGGTACGGTGAAAATGGTATTTTAAAGACAAAGGTGCAACCCGACCCATGATTAAACCGTGAGTAGCGCCTCGGCGTTGGAGTTTCACCATGTGGAAACCCTGGGAGTAGCACCGGTCCCCGACCGGGACCGGTGCATGTTTATACACCATCGTCGGCGCGGAATGGTTTGGTCTGAATACCGATGTAGGCGGGAAAATCCTCGATACCCTGTTTCCAGGCCTCGGTATGTTCTGGTACATCGTTTTGGGCGTGCTGCAAATTACTCTGGTATTTTTCGGCATGGAAATGCTGGAAAAGTTTTATAAATACACGGCCCTGCTCTTTCTGCTCTGCTACGCGGTGCTCGCTTATTACCCGTTTACCCAGCATGCCTTTGTGCTTCCGGTAGCGACACAAACGGTAGACTGGGGCAAGGATATTGATCTGGTGCTGAGTTTTAGTCTGCTGGCCTGGGCCTATGATTTTCCGACAGTCACCCGCTTTTGTGTACCTCTTACGGCACAGGAGAAGCCGTCAGACCGGGCGCTTTACCTACTCGCCCCCGCCGTTGGCGTCATGTCTGCGGTATTTTTTATGGGCCTCTTAGGTCTGGTAGCTCTGCAAATGACTGGGGACTGGAACATCGCCCTGCTCGGCAAAAGTCTGCCATTCTGGGGTGAAATCTCTGCAATCGGAGTGATCCTCGCCATCGCCCATACCAACGCTATGAATCTGTATCCAGCGGTGACCAAGCTGCTCGCAGTCATCAATGTCGTCGGTAAACCGCATCGGTTTATGCAGCCCGCCATCGTCGTTCTGCTCGGTGTATTCTCCGCCTTGCTGGCTATTGCAGGGATTTTAGAATTTATCGAGGGCTTTCTTTCCATGCTGGGATCGTTGCTCTTTCCGTTCAGCTTCATTTTAGTGATCGATTGGTACCACGGTAAGTACTATAGCGATGCTGTTTCTCTGTTCTATCAGCGCGTTTATATCTGGACGGACTATTTTCTATGACCTGCACCCTGGGCTATCAGCATGTTGATTTCTGGGTTGGTGCTGGCTCAGTTGGGTTTTCTGATGGCTCCGGCAATAATTCATCTGATACCCTGGCAGATCTGTTCTGCGGCGATCACCGGAGGAATTTATTATATGGGAATACGCTTCATGGAGCAGCGCGGGCAACGGCGAAAAATGGCATGAATCGTTCGTTGATTTTGTCGAATATTTCGCAGGTGACCTTCGCCCAGTTACGCAAGGTTGCGGAAGCGATTCTGAAACACGCTTACGCACCTTACTCCCATTTTCCGGTGGGTGCGGCGCTGCTCACCGAATCTGGGCGTATTTTTCAGGGCTGTAACATTGAAAATGCAGCGTATCCTTCCGGCCTCTGTGCCGAGGCGGTGGCGATCGACCAGATTTGCCAACCTTGGCCAGACGCCTATCCGGGCAGCCTACATCGTCTGCAAAGGGCACTCCCTGGCCTAGCCCTGTGGGACTTGCCGTCAGCGCCTCAATGGATTTGCCGCCCCATCGATGTGGGTCTACACGTCGACGCTGGCGGGCAGTCCGCAGCGAATGGCGTTTAGCGAGTTGTTGCCCAATAGCTTCGGGGCAGCAGACTTGCAGGAGATTGGCGTGTGAGTCTCGCCATCGCCCAGTGCAGGAGCGTCATGTTTCCTTTTCGGCCTATATGCAGCGGGCTTTCCAGGATTGTCTGAATCCACCCCGCTGAGTCCACTGATGAAAACAATCTGCAAGACTTGATCGCCCTGATACATCGGGAAAATCTGGACATCGGGCCAGTTTTAGGTGGCGATGGTGATCGTCCGTTGGATAGCCTTGCCAGAGAGGCGAACGCCTTTTCCATGAGGCATGGCATGCCTGATCAGACGGATCGCGAGCCACCTTTCTGTGTTGCGTTTTTTGATGCGTGCTCACGAGAAAATAGCACTTTAATAGTACGCAACATATCGCGATTATAGTCGAACGCTGAAATTTTCGAGATACACCGCCCAGGTGATGGGGTCAAAGGCACGGACTCATCCGACTTGTGCCAGGCCTCTTCGAGTGCGGCGAAAAGAACAGGTGGCCCAGTTTAGCTTGGATTCCAAAACTGAACCACGAATTTTTTGTAAAATAAATAGGAGCTAGGAACTCATGAAATTTGCGCGACATATTATCTGTATTTTATCGGCTTTTTGTTTCCTATGGTTTTCTGTTGACAGCGCGCAGGCCGATCAGAAACTCTCAGGTCCGGGTAGTAGTGGGTATTTGGGACTGCTTATTCCTGTCGGGCCTGCCCATTATACCGTCATCCTTAAAAAATTTAAAAAAATAAAATCCGTTCGGATAGGCCAATTTGATTATCAAATTGGAAGTATTTATAAGATTCCTGTAGTTATCTGCATTCAACCGTTTGGTGGAGAGTATACGCGCGCACTTACCGCCCAAGTCATGGTGGATCACTTTAAGATAAAAGCACTGCTGTACCCTGGGACATCTGGCGCCCATATTCCACCAGGACAGATGCATGTAGGAGATATTGTTATCGGAACAAAACAAGTAAACTTTGCTAATTTTTACATGTCACCAACTGGTGACATAACACCAGATGAGTTTTCTGGAAAGTCAAGTCTTCAGGATTATCAATATTTTTACCTAGACAAGAAGTTGGAAAAGTATACGGCTTGTGCGGCGCAATACGTATCTGACAGAGAAAAATTACCATCTTGGATTAATGGCAAATTCAAAATAAAAAAGCCAGAAATATATTATTATGGAATACAGGGCACGTCTTCAATGTGGCTTGCAGACAAATCGTTTATCAAGAAAACCGATGATGTTTTCCATGAGGTTGATGAAGATGGTGATTGGTATTCTGCTACGGTTGCAAAACTGGCCAACATTCCTTTCATCGAGGTGAGCACTATATCCGATAGTGTATTTGAATTTAGCGGAAACGGCGTTCCTCCTCAGGGTGCGCATCGGAAAACTGCGTCACAAATAACGCAGGACATCAGTGACAAAATAATGCTAAGAGTGATTAAAATTTACGGTCATAACCTACTTTATAAGAAATATAACTATCCGTCGCGTGACCCATATCCGAGTTATTTTTACCAAACTCCAACGGATCCCCGTGGGTTGGTTGACGGTTGTAAGACATAGCAACGAGCGGCCCTTTGGGTGACATAGGATGCACCACAGTAATCATTATTATAAACAGCGCGCATTATTTTGGTGCGGTAAGACAGATTGGTCGCTGTGGGGAACTTTAAGATGCCTAATAGAAACATGATATTATATTTCTTGTGTAAACGGCATAAGTTTTGCTTTTGTATCATCGCATCATCAACTATAGAGGAAGAAAATTAGATGAAAACCAAGCATAGTAATAAGGCCTCCGTCGCACGACGGGTGGGAGCAGTTGTCTCTACAATGGCACCGGCGATACTTTATGCGGCAGTAGTTGCAGCAGTCAGCGTATCTGCTACTACATTTTCTTATGCCGACGATACCGGTGTCGTCGCATCTACCAAGAGTCAGAGTGTTCTGGGAAAGGTAACATCCGTTGGCGCTGTTAAAAAAGTCGCACCGCCAGAAAAGGCAGTAACGTCAGTGAGTAAGAAGACTGTCACGCATGCATCACCAGCCCAGAATTTTCAGTCAGTACTGAAGCATGTGCCGGGGATGAACGTGATCTCCCAAGGCCCTGGTAATCTGTCTAGCGTGAATAACGAATTTACCTACCAGGGATTTACAAGCAGCCAGATGGCATCTAATTTTGATGGTGTGCCCATTATCAACACCTTTCGCGGTGGCGCCGGTGGAACGGGTGACGATCATGCCTACACGCCACTTACGATGGGTCAGATTTCGACAGTGAAGGTATATAGCGGTGCTAATCAACCCTCGCAAAATGGTATAAACTCGCTCGGCGGCACGATTTCTTACGAGCCCGCATTACCCACATCAAAGTATTATCTGGATGTCGATGCCTCTGGTGGAAAATATGGGTATCGCGGCGGCAACTACACAACGGGTATTGCGGTGAATAGCGGGGCATTGCCAGGAACGGGCACCGAGATGCTGTTCAAATATTCCTATACGCATGCCCCCAGTTTTATGAACGACATCTTCGCCAAAATAAATTCTTATTATTTTGCGTTACTTCAGCCGTATAATAACGGGCTGTCTCAATTAAAACTGATCGCCGTTTATAACAATGAGTCAGCGCGTCAGCCATCTTTGGTGCCACTGGCTCTGATTGCCCAGAACGGACGCTCTTATCAGCCACCGCTGGATGTGGCGTCCAGTAGCACGAATACCCATGCGCTGAATGTGATCTTGTCGTGGAAAAGCATATTAAACGATTATATGCTTGCCAAGACGAAAGTCTTTATACAGCAACAGGCAGCAAACAGTACCTCGCTCACGAGTGCTGCCTATTATAACCCAAGGTATTATGGCTACGCGACTTATGAAGGATACCCGGTGGGGACCAACCTTGAGCCCTGGGCGGCGTATCCCTCCGTAAACAATAGCTATGATCCGGTGGCGCTGTTTGGATCGGGAGCAGCGGGAACGCAGTTCCATAACTATATCGATGACATTCAAAGTGTTGGTTTCCTGCCATCGATGACGTTCTTTGCGCCGCACAACACCATCGAGCTGGGCGCAATGGTGGATTACAGTCAGGATCATAGTGCCGAGTATTGGTACGGCAGCAGCCCGGTTCCGAATATCGACGGATACAACAATGCCTGGAATGAGCATGATACGCGTAATTATAACTATGTTTATCTTCAGGATAATATCAATCTGCTGAACGGTACCCTCCATATATATCCCGGTGTCAAGTATAACATCGTGTCAACTGGCTGTAGTGAAGTACCTGGTTATTATTACAACTACGGCGGTCATGTCAATAATACTTACTACTTCTGGGAGCCCTCTCTGGGATTCTCCTATACGCCGATTCATAACGTGAATCTGTATTTCAGTGTGGGTAAAACAAACAAGGTACCGAATATTAGTGCCTTTTATTCAGTTGTGGGTGCATCCCTCACACCGGCGCCCATCACTGTTCAGCCCGAGGGTGATATCAGCTACGATGCAGGCGTGCGCTACACGAGCAATGTAGTGTCCGGTAATTTATCAGTATTCAGGCGAAGTTTTAGCAATATCTTCAGCCAGTATTATGACCCGTCCAAAGGTCAGACTTATGAGTACAATAATGGCAATGCGCTGTATCAGGGGGTTACCCTTGGTTTGGATGTACCCATTAAAGACCATGTTTCATTTTTCGGGTCATACAACTACACCAGCGCTAAATACAGCAGTCTATCCACTGGTGTGAACGGCACGGCATATCCTGGAGAATACCGGCCTTACATCCCGATGTACACGGCAACGACAGGTATCCGCTACGAGCACGGCGGCCTGTATGCAGCGCTGACCGGCCATTTTGTCGGACGTCAATATATGGCGACCAACAAGGGTGAAACGATAGGTAGCACTTTACCATCATATCAGACGCTCGATTTTACAACCTCCTATGAGATGCCGATCAGATCGGCCTACGTGAAATCGGTTAAGTTCAGTCTTTACGCCGACAACATTCTCGACAATAACTATCTGGTCTACGCAGAACAGGTGCTGAAGCCGTTCTCGTATTACCAGGGGCAGGTTGGGGCACCGGTGTTTGTTGGGAGCAATGTGAGCTTTCGCTTCCAGTAAATACTGAGCAGTTAATCTGGCTGCGTTCTGGGGCACTGCATAAGCTTCACTTAAGCAGGTGCAGTGCCCGTTTTGTGGTTGACCGAGACGTGATATTATGTTTTCCGGATGCAGCCACAAACGGAATAAAAATACCGTTTGTAGATATCCACTCTATTTCTGATGCTGCTATGAACGTGCCGACGAAAATGAACGCGTACCTTCACAGTGTTCGGTATTTGCGCAGTTGCGATCCAATAAAATTGCCTTGCAGATGATTCACTATCTTGCTGGAGATCGTGCCCCTAGATCCGGGGCTGGATGAGTACCGACAGGGCAATACAATGGGTCAGGATTACCGTCACTGGCGCCGAGCCAAGATTGGGCGCAGGTGTCGGCTGTTCATTCGCTATGACTCCAGAACGCGGGTTATTGTTTATGCGTGGGTCAATGATGAACAGACCATGCGCTCCGCCGACAGCAAGTCCGATCCCTACGCCGTATTTCGGAAAATGCTGGAACGAGGGAGGCCGCCTGATGGCTGGGCATCCCTACTCACGGCAAGCCAGTCAGATTGGCCATGAGCGATGCGGATTGGTTAGCAACATGTGCAACGGCCGGTTCCATATATACGATAACAGGAGCGGTCCGATTTCGGAACTTTAGTGCCCATCCGGTCGTTCAGGCCGGATATTCGGCAAAGTCTGCTTTGCGCTCGATCAACTCGATGCGGTAGCCATCGGGGTCTTCCACGAAGGCG
Organism: Pseudomonadota bacterium; assembly: GCA_021818125.1. GTDB lineage: Bacteria > Pseudomonadota > Gammaproteobacteria > Acidithiobacillales > Acidithiobacillaceae > Acidithiobacillus. The sequence goes on from JAKAFG010000029.1 coordinate 13,324, forward strand.
ATGACGGTGTTGCCGTGCTTCATGGGTCCCGCCTCGCGCACCACCTTCCCGCCCCGCTGGCGGATGCCGTCACAGGCGGCCACGGCATCTTCTACTTCAATGGCGATATGCCCGAAGCCGTCGCCGAGGTCGTAATGTTCCACGCCCCAGTTATAGGTCAGCTCAATGACCGCCCCGGCATTCTCGTTCTGATAACCGACGAAGGCCAGGGTAAATTCGCCCTCGGGATAATCGTTACGGCGCAGGAGATGCATGCCGAGCACCTCTGTGTAGAAGGCGATGGCGCGATCCAGATCGACGACGCGAAGCATGGTGTGCAGTATGCGCATGAGAATCTCCTTAACTTGAAAGCAGGTAATCCAGAGGCTCCACCACTTCTAGCCGGTAGCTCTGGTTGGCAGGAATGACCATGCTGTCGCCAGCATGCAACTCCTGAGTGTCGTTGGACCCTTCGGCGCGATAGTAGGCTATTCCACTGAGTATCTGGATGGTTTCCGTTACCTCGCTGCGCAAAGTATAGATGCCTGGGTGCAGAAGGGTGAGGCTGTGCATACTGCCATCGGCGAGAATAACGCTGCGTTCACTGCGTCGCCCGTCCAGAGAGATGCGGCTGGTTTTGCCCAGTGCGTTGGCCGGTACATGCTGCTCGGGAGCCATCGCCGTTAACCCTGCAAACGCTTTTCAATGCGCAGACGCAGCGCATTGAGCTTGATGAAGCCCTCGGCATCTTTCTGGTTGTAGGCGCCGGCATCATCTTCAAAGGTGGCGATACGTGGATCAAAGAGAC
>JAKAFG010000264.1 GCA_021818125.1 Pseudomonadota bacterium
GGTGGGGACCAGAATCAGCGCACGCACACTGGAAGGAGCACGCGCCGCGGTATCTGCGGTGGCGGACAGTTTGTGCAGAATGGGCAGGGCAAACGCAGCGGTCTTGCCGGTACCCGTCTGCGCGCCGGCCAACAGATCGACGCCGGACATGACCACCGGGATGGCCTGTTCCTGAATGGGGGTGGGGGTGGTGTAACCGCGCTCGGCAGCTGCACGCCAAATGGGCTCAGAAAGTCCAAGGGATTCAAAAGATGACATAAATTCTTACTCCGAAAACACCGGCCTCGCCACAGGGGCGCCAGTCTATGGCAGACGCTTCATCAAGGTGGGGACCAGTGCGACGCGCATCATGCAGACTGAGGCATGACGGCGAGTGCACCTTAACAGAACATACTAATTATTGCGAGTAATAAATGATGACAGGACCGGCAGCCGCTAAAGGAGCGACATCATCCGCCCCTTCCCTATCGCGAACTTCGTGGGCGCGCTACAGTGCAGTCTGGGTCTGGGCCTTGTGACATCAAAAACGCAGGGGAGGTGAAGGTCACGATGACTATTGGTTTAGCTCTTGGAAGTGGCGCCGCCCGCGGATGGGCACATATCGGGGTGATAAACGCGCTGAGTGATCATGGAATCGTACCGGATATTGTTTGTGGTACCTCCATAGGCGCATTGGTTGGCGCATCCTATGTTTCCAACAACCTTGAGAAGCTGGAAGAATGGGTGCGCTCGCTGACGAAGCTTGAAACCGCCAAGTTTTTTGCCATCAACATGTCACTGAATGGTTTTGTCAACAAAGAACGGCTACATCATTTTCTCAAAAAATATGTGGCAGCGGATGATTCAGCAATAGAGGATGTTGTTGCCAAAAAGTATGCCTCTGTAGCAACAGATTTGCAAACCGGCAGAGAAATTTGGTTGACTAAAGGTTCCATCCTGGAGGCCGTTTTTGCTTCCATATCAGTGCCTGGCCTCTTTCCGGCGGTTAAAAACAATGGTAAATGGCTTATAGATGGCGGACTGGTAAATCCCGTTCCAATTTCCGCCTGTCGGGCGCTTGGTGCGAATATTGTTATAGCAGTAACGTTAAATGATGACATTATCGGAAAACGCCTACAAAGCCAAAAAACAATAGAAAAACAAAATACTGGCGTTGCGGGGAAAATATCAGATTTAGTCACGGCATATACTGCCTCGATATTTCCAGCGACCAGCGATGAGGAGCAACCACCCAGCCTGTTTGATGCTATCGCCGGTTCGGTCAATATTATGCAGGACAGGATTACCAGGAGTCGCATGGCAGGAGATCCTCCGGATATCCTGCTTTCTCCAAAGCTGTCCCATATTGGCTTACTGGAGTTTTATCGTGCCGGTGAAGCCATAATGGAGGGGAAAAAATGCGTACAGAGCATGTTACCGGAAATACAGCATATATTAGAAATACCCTAACCAATGCGTTCACGCAGACTATTCCGCGTTACTAATCCAGCCCCCGCCCAGCAGACGCTCACCCTGGTAGCAGACGGCGGCCTGACCGGGGGTGACGGCGCGTTGCGGATCGGGGAAGCGGAGTTCGGCCCTGGCATCAGGGAGCAGGTGCAGCATGGCTGGCTCGGCGCGAGAGCGGTAACGCAATTTTACGGTCACGGCATGGCTTTCGCCGGGCGATAAATCCGCCAGCCAGTTGCACCCGGCCAAGCTGGCCGCACGGCAGTAGAGCTCATTCTCACTGCCGACAATCACCCGGTTCTGCGCCGGGTCCAGCGCGAGGACATAGCGCGGCTGACCGCTGCCACCGCCCAGACCTCGCCGCTGCCCGACGGTGAAGTGCAAGGTGCCCGGATGATGGCCGACAACCTGCCCGCTGCTGTCGACCATCTCCCCTTCCCGCGCCATATCCAATCCAGCGTAATCCTCCAGAAAACGGCGGTAGTCGCCGTCCGGGACAAAGCAGATATCCTGAGAATCCTGCTTGGCGGCCACGGACAGGCCATGCCTGCGGGCCATGGCACGCACCTCGTCCTTGTTCAGGTCACCCACCGGAAAGTGCAGGCGGGGCAACAGCGCCACACCGATGGCGAAAAGAAAATAGGATTGGTCTTTGACATCATCACGGCCGCGCAGCAGGGCGGTACCCGAGGGGGTTTCCGCCAGACGCGCATAATGACCCGTCGCCAGCACCGAGGCGCCCAGCTTTTCGCCTTCCGCCAGCAGGGCATCGAACTTGAGGAACTGATTGCAGCGCGCACAGGGATTGGGCGTACGCCCCGCCTGATATTCGGCGACAAACACGTCGACCACCTGACGCCGGAACGCCTCGCGATAGTCCAGCACCGTGTAGGGAATCCCCAGACGGGCGCAGACTTCGGCAGCGTCTTCGATATCTTTTTCATCGCAGCAGCGACTTTTCGGCCAGAGACGCATGGTCACGCCAGCAAGCTCGTAGCCCTGCTCCTGCATGAGCAGTGCCGCCACGGCAGAATCCACCCCTCCCGAGAGGGCGATGAGGGCTTTTTTATCGGCCATGGCGCGGCCCGACTCAGTCCTTCTCCGCCAGCCAGGCCATCTGGATGGCTTCGAGGATGCCTTCGCTGGACTTTTCGGGTTCGCCTTCAAAATCGGGCAGTTCTAATATCCAGCGGTGCAGGTCGGTGAAACGCAGATGGGCCACATCGGCGTCCGGGTGGGCTTCATCCAGGGCAATGGCAAGCTCCATGGTGTCGGTCCAGCGCATCAGTGCCGCTCCTTTTCCAGGTTGATGGTGTATTTGGGGATTTCGATGACCAGTTCGGCATCCGTCACTTTCGCCTGGCAACTGAGGCGGGAGGTCGGCTCCAGGCCCCAGGCCTTGTCGAGCAAATCCTCTTCTTTTTCTTCCGCAGAGGCGAGACTGTCAAAACCCGCGCGCAGAATCACATGGCAGGTGGTGCAGGCGCAGGACATCTCGCAGGCATGCTCAATGTGAATATCATTGCGCAGTGCCGCGGCGATGATGGT
>JAKAFG010000265.1 GCA_021818125.1 Pseudomonadota bacterium
GCAAAGGTTGCACCCGGCAATAACCACGTCTGCAATAGGCTGCTGATATCACTCATAACCCTTCCACCACCACCGCCGTCCCATAGGCCGTCACCTCATTCATCGCCTGCCCCTGCCCGGCATCAAACTCGCCGGAATCAAAGCGCATGGCCAGTACGGCATTGGCACCCAGGGATTGGGCATGATCGGCCAGTTGCGCCAGGGCTTCATCCCGCGTCTGGGCGATCATCTTCAGGTACCCTGACTGCTTCCCGCCAAATACCGCCCGAATGCCACCCAGAAAATTACCGACAATGTTCCGGGATCGCACCGAAGTCCCGTAGACAGGTCCAAGTACCCGCACCACACGCATGCCTGGGCAGTCATTGGTGGTGAGGATTAACACATTATTTTCCGCCAAACTCGTTCTCATCGTTCATGATACGCCCTGCACCACCCCTCCCTTTGAAAAGCTTGGCAAAGCGTTCCCGTTTCGCGGCACAGGTCACACAGCGCACGGCCTGCACAGCCAGTATACGTTCCGGGGGAATCCTCTCGGCGCAATCCAGACAATAACGAACCCCATCCGCGTCTTCATCAGGCGCCTCTTGAGGCACCGATGCAGCGCGTTGACGAGCCAGTGCCTCCAGCAAATGCTCTTCTGTATTCTTCGCGCCAACGTCGGCCTCATCGGCCAGGCGCTCACCCTCAAGCATAGTAAGCGCTTATTGAGTGAATAATCGGGTGAACGATATCAACAGATCATCCATTCCTGGGACGACGACCACGACGTGCCTTGCCATGTTCTTCCAGCAGCTTCTCACCACGATCCTGCAGACGTTCCATGTCTTCGGCGATAGCCAGTTCAACGGCAGCGATCACATGCCGCATATCCCATTCGGGTACCAGTGCTTGCAAGGCGCGCGCAAAACGCTTTTCCTGTTCAATCCGTTCTTTTTTGCTTGACGGGGCCTGCAGCAACCGACGCTTTTGTTCTTCAATTTTTGCGATCGCCGCTTTCTGACGTTCCATGATTTCCAACTGCTTCTTTTCGAGATCGGCCAGAAGCTGCTCGGCGCTACGACGAATACGGACTTTCTTCTCTACCATGCTGAATTCCTTTAGTGGTTGACCTTGTCTGCAAATTCTTTGCCCACCCTGATCTTGACGCTTTTCTTAGCGGGAACATCAATTTCCTGACCCGTGGCGGGATTGCGTGCCTTTCTTGCGGGCTTGTCTACGACCTCAATGGTGAGGAATCCGGGAAAAACAATTTTCCCGGCTGCAGGCAGTTCAGTTTCCAGGGTATGTCGAAACACCTGAAACAATTTTTCCGCGTCCACCTTGGACATTGCCCCATGCTGGGCTAATGCTGCGACAAATTCTGTTTTATTCATGACGATCTCTTAGCAGTAAAATGATAGGCAAAAGTTTAGCGGTTAATCGACATCAGATGCAACATTCAACCGGGGTTTCCAACGTTTGATCCTCGGTGATAACGGTAAATCTGGATTACATCGTGCACGTAAAAGCGGACTGGCAGAAAACGTTACCACCCGCCGCGCCCGAACCACATGGGGCTGTCCGGTTTTTGGATTGCGGGCCGGCCGAGATGCCTTATCGCGCACGGCAAATCTGCCGAAATTGGATAACAAAAGTTCAGAATCAGCGACTATGGCCGCTCGCAACTGGTCGAAGAAAGCATCGACCATGTGCACGGCTTCTTTATGAGTCCACCCCAGGGTTTCCCAGAGATGGTTTGCCAGTTCATTTTTGGTAACGGTCATAGCTCTTTCATCACCTTTTGCAATGTCCGGTTTGCGGATGCGAGTTCCTTGATCAGAAAGCCATGGCCTTCTGTACGGGAAAAGCATTCTTCTCTCGCTTCCAGATAGGCGGCATGAAATTCCTTGAACATGGCTTTGCGTGGGTCTTTGCCCGTCTTGATGAACGGCGCGTAATAATAGTCCATAACACTCAGAGCAAAGCTGACGGTGACACCAATTGCCGCATAAGTCGCATATTCGACCATGAGGTCCGGCCCATAGCTATCCATTGACATAATGAAATCATCCGTGGGCAGCATGTCATATAGCTTGCGAACAAACTTGTTGACCTGGTTGCCTTGGCGAACCAGTTGATCCGTAGCATCCTGGTCAAAGCCTTCTGGATAACTTCTGGCATATATCACCAAGATATTGGCGGCACCGGTCAGTGCGTCCAGGCCGGCGAGGGTACGCATCAGTTGTGCGGTGGGTAGATCGTCATCGGGCTGTTCATCCGGTGTAGTCAGGTACATGGAGCCCGCATGGATGATCATCAACAGCACATCAGCGGATGCACCATTGGGACCCTGAACAATGAACTCTGAACCGGCTGCTGCGGGAGGGTTTGGTCTAGCCTTTTTAGGCACAGGGTGTTTGGGGAAAGGATGTACGTTCGTCATGGTGAGCCATTATAAGCATGGTGGATGATGGCGGAAAATAGGACTATAAGTCATTTGCTTTCCATTGCTGAACGTTCGCAATCAGTCTTTCGCGGCCATTCGCCTCTCTCGTTCCAGACTACTGCATCCACTCCCGCAGTTTTGACCATCGCCGTTTCCCGGATCCATTCCGCGCCGCCATGGCCACGGCCTTTTTCTGGCCCACGAGCACGACCAGCCGCTTGCCCCGGGTAACAGCAGTGTAGAGCAGATTGCGTTGCAGCATGGGATAGTGCTGCGTGCTCATGGGAATGACCACGGCAGGATACTCCGACCCCTGACTCTTGTGCACGGTGATGGCATAGGCCGGTTGGAGAAGATCCAGCTCTCCGAATCCGTAGCTGACCACTCTGCCATCGAAGTCCACAGTCAGGGTGTTTTCTTCGATGTCCACGTCCTGCACAAATCCAATGTCACCGTTGAAAACTTCTTTTTCATAATCATTCTGGATCTGCATAACCTTATCACCGGGTGCAAAATGGCGACCGAACTTTTCGATGGCCGGCGTGCTTTCAGATCGGAA
>JAKAFG010000030.1 GCA_021818125.1 Pseudomonadota bacterium
CCCACTCTCCTGCATCTGTCGCAACGCTTCGACCAATAAAGCACTTTCGATACCCAGACTAAATACCCGGCAGGATAGCACCACCTGCTCAATCCCATGGTCGCGCAGCAGGGCCAAAGCAACGAGGCCATGATTGGTAAAGCGATCTTCGGCGCGCGCTGCCAGCAACCAGCCTCCAGAAGCCAGCCAGTCCTGCAATTCCGCATCGCTCCAGCGCTGGCCGGTGGTATTGAACTGATTGGTCCTGTTCAGCAGCTCCAGAGCGCGGGCATAACGGGAGTGCCCGACATCGACAATGCGGTCAAAACGCAGCGTCAGACCCAAAGACCGCAGCCAGGTATCCCGATCCATATCCACCGCCGCCAGATCCCGCGCCGCTTTGGCCTGGATCGAGTTGGTGCGGTGCGCAGATTCTTCGCTGACGCGTGCCACTTGGGTTTCGGGGGCATAGAGCAAGACATGTCGCCAGCGCTCGGGTGCGCTCGTCAAAAAGCGCATCCGCGGAAAAGCCCGGCGCACCTCTTCGATCTCCAGGGGGTGGTCATCGATGAACAGGGCATGATCGGGCAGAATGTTGGTTGTGCGCAGAATCTGAGCGATGTTTTGGGATTTGGGCTGCCAGTTGATCTGCACGGAGCAAAAATCTTCCAGACGCAAGCGCTGGCCCCACAGTTGTTGGAACCTTTCACGGGTCGGTCCCTCCTCGTTCTTGCTGCAGATGGCCAGCAATATCCCACGCCGCTTGCACTCCAGCAGGGCCTCGGCATAGCCCAGCGGCCAGCCTTCGGTATGCTGCCAGGGGACGATCTCGTCCTCTTCTGCCAACACGCCGCGCCAAAGGGTATTATCCAGGTCGGTAATGATCAGTTTGACGGGGTCCTCCGCGCGCAATACCCGCATGGCGCCTTCCAGTCGCTCCAGTATATCCCGAGCTATCCATTCGCCCTGCACGCTCAACGGCGACAAGCCATTATGGGTATAGTGGGACAGATAGCCGTCGTACACACTGGCGTCGCCGTAATACTGGCGGATATCGTTGATTTCCAGATAATAGCCCCGCGGCGACGCGGCCAGATGGTCCTCCAGGGCATCGTTGAGGCCTCGGACCATGCGATACAGGGAACCCTGGCGGTTGCGCCCGAGAACGCCCGCCACCTGCGGAGGAGGTTCCAGCAGGGAGACAAAGAACACCGGCAAACCCGGTGGAATGGCGGCTAATATATGATCCACCACCTGCTGCAAGTTGAGGACAGCCTGCGCCTGAATCTGCCCCATATCCAGCTCTGGGCGCAGATGAAAAAGATCGCCGTCGCCCTCTTCTACCGACATGCTGAGGAGGGTGCGCAGGGTGAGATTGACAAGGACCACATCAAAGGCATCGGCAACTATCTGCCGATCTACCTCCTGCAAGCCCGAATCCATGAGGTAATGCCGCATCGACCAGCCCATATCCAGGGCCACCTGCAGCAAACTCTCGGCAGGCCGCCCTTCACTTCACCCTGAAACAACCTCGCAAGGGGCTGGAGGTGCGGGTGTTGGTGAGTGATTTCAGCGATCTCCGCATTGGAATGGTGGAACTGCGTAAGGAGGGCCATTCTACTCGCACCGCCGCCCTGCCAAGGGCAACCGCTCAAACCCGCCAACACCAGCAGAGCCCCATTGCCCTGGCTCACCGATACTGGGCGACACATCCCAGGATGAAATCCATAGTGGGTTACCCGGTGGGCCGGAGCATATATGCCACGGGCGAAGAGGGACTTCTCCTTTTTGGCCCGTATTTAGGCCTTCCAAAAGGACATTATGTCGCCACCGTCTATGGCGCAACTCTGAAATCAGAGGGTTTGAACGACTGCTGGATGGATGTATCGTGGAACAGAGGCAACAATCTGGTGGTACGCCGGGCCATATATGCGGCAACAGCCGATGCGGTCGGTGAGTTGGGTCGCGTAGCCTTTGAATTGCAGGCCTATGCTGAAGATGTTGAAGTGCGGGTTTATGTGGCAACGGGTATCGCTATTCGCGTTGATGAAATTGCCATAAAGGAATCTAAGGAATCTAAGGATCGCTGACATCGTGATCAAAGCGACTGGCGGATACCCGCGATTTTACCAATGTGCGGCTGTGGTGCAGGCTTATTTTATCGGAGGCCTCGCATAGCGGGGCTTTCTGTTACTATAGAGAACAAACATTGTCGAAGGACTATGACAAATGACCGGAAGCATAAGAGAGCCTGGGTGATGGAAAGCATATTCAACACGACAGAGCCCCTGGCTGGCAAACGAATTCTTCTGGGTGTGGGCGGCAGCATTGCCGCCTACAAGAGCCCGGAGATCGTGCGCGCCCTGCGCCAGGCCGGAGCAGCGCTGCGCGTGGTCATGACACGGGGCGCTGCACAGTTTGTAACGCCGCTGACTTTGCAGGCCGTGAGTGGGGAGCCCGTGCGTAGCGACCTCTTTGCCGCCGCCGAAGAGGCGGCCATGGACCACATCCGCCTGGCACGCTGGGCCGACGCCCTCCTAATCGCACCCATCTCCGCCAATGGAATGGCCCGTCTCGCCCAAGGTTTGGCCGATGACCTGCTCAGTACCATCGTTCTCGCCAACCGTGCGCCGCTCTTTCTCGCACCCGCGATGAACAGTGCCATGTGGGCACACCCTGCGACGCAGCGCAATGTCGCCCAGTTGCGGGCGGATGGCGCCCACTTTTTGGGTCCGGGCAGCGGCAGTCTCGCCTGTGGTGAGGAAGGTACCGGGCGACTGTTGGCACCAGAGCGCATGGTGGGTGAACTACGTCTCGCTCTGGCTGAAAAAACCCTGCGCGGGCAACGTGTCCTCATTACCGCCGGGCCAACCTGGGAAGCGATCGACCCCGCTCGCGGTCTAAGCAATCGCGCCAGTGGCCGCCAGGGTTTTGCCCTCGCCCAGGCCTGCGCGGAAGCGGGGGCGGATGTGTTGCTGATTACCGGCCCTACCCATGAGCAAACGCCGCCGGGAGTAAGCCGCCAGGATGTTCTCTCTGCACAGGACATGCTCGCGGCCTGTCTGCAGGCACTGGACAAACCCACGGATATCCTCATCGCCAATGCCGCCGTCGCCGACCACAGGCCGAGTCAGTTCAGCGCGCATAAACTAGGCAAAATGGATATCGCAAACCCGTTGCCTCTCAGCATTAATCCCGATATCGTCAGCACGGTCCATCAGGACCCTCGGCGACCACGCTATATTGTCGCTTTTGCCGCCGAGACCCACAACCACCTCGCCGCAGCAAGCGCCAAGGCGCAGCGCAAGGGGGCGGACATCATCGTAGTCAACGATATTACTTCTGCCGATATGGGGATGGGTGCTGCCGACAATGCCTGCAGTATTTTGCAGGGCGAACGGGTACAGCACATCCCCCGTTGCAGCAAAATGGATCTCGCGCGCCATCTGGTGCGTCACCTCAGCACGTTTTTTCCACCTTCCGGTACCGGAGTCCAAAGACCTTCATGAATAGCCTGCAAATTCGCATCCTTGATCCACGCATCGGCCAGGAATGGCCCCTCCCCCATTATGCCAGCGCCGACGCCGCAGGCATGGACCTGCGCGCCTGCCTGGACACCCCGCTGCAACTGGCTCCCGGGCAGGCAGAACTCGTCTCCGCCGGGTTTGCCATGCATATCGGCGACCCGCAGGTTACGGCACTGTTACTGCCGCGCTCTGGTCTCGGGCATCGCGGCCTGGTACTGGGTAATCTGGTCGGTCTCATTGATGCGGACTATCAGGGGCCACTGAAGGTTTCTCTGTGGAATCGCGGCACTGCAGAAATGGTCATTGAACCCGGTGAGCGCGTAGCGCAAATGGTGCTGGTGCCGATTATTCGCCCTGACATTACGGTGGTGGCCAGTTTTACCGCTAGCGAACGGGGCGCCGCAGGCTTTGGCAGCACCGGACGTCAGTAGACACCAACATGCCAGTATCCCTCTATACAGCCCGGCTTTGCCGCGCATCCTGAAAATCGTCAATTAAAAAACCGGCCTCGAGCATCAGGCCGGTTTTTTCAGAGCAATCTCTAAACTATTCAGCAGTGGCTGCTTGCCGATCTACAAGCTCAACAATAGCCAACGGCGCATTGTCACCAGCCCGAAAGCCGTACTTAACAATACGCAGATATCCACCTGGACGCGCCAGATAGTGCGGACCGAGATCATCAAACAACTTGACCACCGCCTGGCGATCACGCAAACGCGAAAACGCCAGCCGCCGCTTGGCCACTGTCGCATCCTTCGCCAGCGTGATCATCGGCTCCGCAAAACGCCGCAGCTCTTTCGCCTTGGGCAACGTGGTGACAATTCGCTCATGATGAAACAAGGACACCATCATATTGGCGAACATCGCCTGCCGATGACTACTATTACGATTTAACTGCTTACCACTTTTGCGATGACGCATAACCCCATTCCCTCTACAAAATTTCTAACGTTAACTGCTGATCGAATCCGCATCGGCAGTTCGCCCAGGCACCGGTGGCAAATTTTCCGGTGGCCAATTGTCGAGTCGCATCCCCAACGTAAGGCCATGCGCCACTAAAACTTCTTTTATCTCGTTGAGAGACTTGCGTCCAAGATTAGGCGCCTTCAAAAGCTCCTGCTCCGACTTCTGGACCAAATCTCCGATGTAAAAAATATCCTCAGCTTTCAAACAGTTCGCCGATCGCACCGTAAGCTCCAGGTCATCGACCGGGCGAACCAACAATGGCGTAAGACTCTCATTGGTCTGCGCCTGTGACGCCTCAGGTATTGCCTTCGTTTCCGCACCGGCTAACACACCGAGCTGACTGCGGAAAATACGGGAAGCCTCTTGCACTGCCCAAATCGGATCGACTACGCCATTCGTCTCGACATCGAGTATCAGACGATCCAGGTCGGTACGCTGCTCCACCCGGGCGCTTTCCACCAGATAGCTTACGCGCAATACGGGACTGAAACTCGCGTCCAGAGCCATCACGCCGATGCGCTTTTCATGACTCTGACGACGTGTAGCCGCCGCGTCATAACCCCGGCCCTCGTCAATACGCAAATGAAGCACCAGTTCAACGTCGCGGGTTAAAGTGGCGATCACCTGATCAGGATTGGCCACCTCAATGCCATGCTCAGACACGATATCCGCACCCGTCATTTGACCGGGGCCACGCTTACGCAGCGTCACCACCGCGTCTCCGCGTCCATGCGCACGAACTGCCAACATTTTCAAGTTGAGCAGAATATCCACAACATCTTCCTGCACCCCTTCGATGCTGGAATATTCGTGCAACACCCCTTCAATCTCAACCTCTGTAACCGCCGCACCTTTGAGGGACGATAACAACACTCGGCGCAACCCACTACCCAAGGTGTGACCAAAGCCACGCTCCAAGGGTCCGAGGGCAATACGCGCACGGTGTGCTGAAACTACTTCCACATCGACGCCCTGCGGACGCAACAGCTCTCCTACCTCAGTCATAAGCGTTCCTCAACCCCCGGTCTTACTTAGAGTACAACTCCACGACGACCTGTTCGTTCAAATCCGAAGCGATATCTTCTCGCACCGGTACGGCTTTGATAGTGGCCTTGAGTTCGGTAGTATCCATACTCACCCATTCCGGGAAACCACGGCCAGCCGCAGCCTCTACCGCAGAGACAATACGCATGTGCGCCCGAGCACCCTCCGCAACGCGCACCTCGTCACCGGCGCGGACCTGATAAGAAGGGATATCCACACGCCGTCCATTCACCAGAATGTGACCGTGGCGAACCACCTGCCGCGCTTCAGCACGAGATGCGCCGAACCCTAAACGATAGGCCACATTGTCGAGACGCAACTCCAGAAAGCGCAGCAACAACTCACCGGTAACGCCCCGCGTCTGGCTGGCACGCTGGAAATAGCGACGGAACTGTCCTTCCAGCACGCCGTAGATACGACGGATTTTTTGCTTTTCACGCAACTGACCGCCATATTCACTGACACGTCCGCGCCGCTGACCATGCTGCCCTGGGGCGTAGGCTCGTATACTCACTGGACATTTATCAGAAAAGCATTTCTCGCCTTTGAGAAATAATTTTCCACCTTCGCGCCGACATAAACGGCAACTCGGACCCGTATATTTAGCCACAGATAACCTCCACCTAAAAATTAAACACGCCGCTTTTTAGGCGGACGGCATCCGTTATGGGGAATCGGCGTCACGTCGCGAATGCTCGCAATACGGAAGCCAATAGAATGAAGTGCACGCACCGTACTCTCTCGACCCGGCCCCGGTCCCCGTACTTCGACATCCAAGTTCTTCACACCATATTCCTGCGCTTTTTTGCCCGCGTTTTCCGCCGCCACCTGTGCAGCGAAAGGTGTACTTTTACGTGAACCACGGAACCCCGACCCGCCCGAGCTGGCCCAGGTTAAAACGTTACCCTGACGATCACTGATCGTGATAATCGTGTTGTTGAAGGATGCATAAATATGCGCGACACCATCAAGAACGTTTTTCTTGACCTTCTTTCGCACACGGGAGTTCGCTTGTGTTTTCGCCATTGCTAGAATCTTCCTGCTTAACGCGTAATGGACTTAGCGGGGCCCTTGCGCGTACGCGCATTGGTCTTTGTCCGCTGGCCGTGAACGGGGAGACCGCGGCGATGCCGTATACCGCGATAACAACCCAAATCCATCAGACGTTTGATATTCATGGTGACTTCGCGGCGTAAGTCGCCCTCCACCAGGAACTTCGCAACCTCTGAACGTATGCGTTCCAGCTCAGGCTCGCTGATATCCTTGACTCGCATATCAAAGGCGATTTCCGCAGCGCTCAAAACATACTGCGCACGCCTCCTACCAATGCCATAAATATACGTCAAGGCAATTTCTATTTGTTTATTGTTCGGAATATTTACACCAGCGATGCGGGCCATCCGCAATTCCTCCAAGAGACTGAGTGGGTTGACCCCACAGACCAAACAGTTTCGCCTACCGCCTTAACCCTGGCGCTGCTTATGGCGGGGCTCAACACAAATCACGCGAACCACACCATTACGACGAACAATTTTGCAGTTACGGCAAAGCTTCTTAACCGACGCACGAACCTTCATGACTATCCCCTATTTGGCACGATAAATGATGCGACCCTTGGTTAAATCATAGGGCGTCATCTCTACGGTAACCTTATCCCCAGGTAGAATGCGAATATAATGCATCCGCATTTTCCCGGAGATATGTGCATTAACAACATAACCATTCTCCAAGCGCACCTTAAACGTCGCACTTGGCAAATTCTCTATTACCTCACCCTGCATTTCCAGGGTATCTTCTTTCGACATTTAGCGTACTACCCCTACCGCTTCCACGATTCTAGAGAATACTTCATCGGCTTCGCCCTCCCCACTCACCAGGTGATAGGCAGGTCGATCGTGATAATAAGCGATCAAAGGCGCAGTCTCCGCCTGATAGACAGCTAACCGTTTACGAATTACTGCGGGCTGATCATCCTCACGTTGCAACAACACACCCCCACAGATATCGCAGACCTCATTAACCGCAGGCGCATGGTAGCGTATGTGATAGATCGCCCCGCATTTTGAACACACCCTCCGCCCGGAGAGACGTTCGACAATTTCTTCGTCAGACAAATTTATATGCAGCACCGCGGTAATTTGGTCGCGATGCGCACTTACTAAGTTATCAAGCGCATTCGCCTGATGGATGGTCCGGGGAAATCCGTCGAAGACCACCCCTGCCGCCGCATCCGGAAGAAGTAGCCGCTCCGCAACGATACCGATAATAATTTCATCACCCACCAGTGCGCCCGACTCCATCACTGCCGCCGCACGTAGCCCGATCTCACTACCAGACTGAATAGAGGCGCGGAGCATATCACCAGTAGACACATGAGGCAAGTCCATTAACTGGGCAAGCCGCTGGGCCTGGGTGCCCTTACCGACGCCAGGCGCACCAAGAAAAATCAAATGCTTTGCCACTATCACCGCCCACTGAGAGGGTTTTTACGAATCAACCCCTCGTACTGATGCGTCAACAAGTGACTCTGAATCTGCCCCATCAAATCCATCATCACCACGACGACGATCAGCAGACTGGTGCCACCAAAATAGAACGGCACGTTGTACTGAACAATGAGAAACTCTGGCAGCAGGCAAACCAAGGTCAGATATATGGCGCCCCAAAGCGTGAGCCGCGTAAGGATACGATCCATGTATTTCGCCGTATGCTCGCCAGGCCGGATACCCGGCACGAAGGCTCCCGACTTTTTCAGGTTATCTGCGGTGTCCCGAGGATTAAACACCATAGCCGTATAGAAAAAGGCAAAAAATACAATCGCAGTGGTGAATACGACCACGTACAGTGCAGACCCTGGACTCAAGGCCTGTCCAAAGCGCGCAAGCCACTCCATCCCAGGCACATTAGCGAACCACCCAGATAACGTCGCCGGTAAAAGGATGATGCTAGATGCGAAGATCGGCGGAATTACGCCCGACATATTTACCTTGAGCGGCATGTGCGTGCTCTGGCCCCCATATATCTTACGGCCGACCTGCCGCTTGGCGTATTGGATGGGAATACGTCTCTGCGCACTCTCCATAAATACCACAAAACCGGTCACCCCAAGCGCAAGGACAAAGAGCGCTACCACGAACAGCGGCTGAAACTGACCGGTTTTGGTTAGCTCAAAAGTCGTCCCGATAGCCTCTGGCAGGCCAGCGACAATACCGGCAAATATGATCATGGAAATGCCGTTACCGATCCCCCGCTCCGTAATTTGTTCTCCAATCCACATCAAAAAGACGGTGCCACAGGCAAGCGAAATGGTTGTCGTGAACAGAAACAGTGGACCTGGATCAATCACCACAGGAAAATGTCCGGCGTGCATCTTCTCAATCGCGATGGCGATTCCCAAGCCTTGCATCAGAGCAAGTATGACCGTGGCATAACGTGTATACTCCGTTATTTTTCGACGCCCCGCTTCACCTTCCTTTTTAAGTTCTTCCAGCTTTGGGAAAACCGACCCCGCCAACTGGAATATGATCGATGCGCTGATGTAGGGCATGATCCCTAAAGCGAAAACAGTCAGGCGGGAGAGTGCGCCCCCCGAGAACATGTTGAACATGCCCAGGATAGTTCCCCGCTGCTGGTTAAAAAATGCCGCCATGGCCGCCGGATCAATTCCCGGCACGGGTATGTGCGCCCCAACACGAAAAACCAGGAGCGCGCCCAGCAGAAAAAGAATGCGGTTACGTAACTCATTGATCTTTCCGGCACCCAGTGCGGCGCCGCCAATGCTACGTAACCCGGCCATTAATCTTCTACCTTTCCGCCAGCGTTCTCAATGGCCGCCCGGGCACCCGCGCTTACGCGCAGGCCACGCACAGTCAAAGCCTGCGTGACTTCGCCGGTTAAAATAACCTTAACCGAATCCGGCGAGCCACGAACGATGCGCCGAAGCAGCAGCCCTTCAATATCTACTACGCCGTCAATTGCCGCGGACTCCAGTTGGGACAACGCCACCTCAACGACGCGGGAACCTAATGCGTTACGGAACCCACGCTTAGGAATACGTCTTTGCAAAGGCATCTGACCGCCTTCGAAACCCACCTTATGGTAGCCACCGGAGCGGGCATGCTGACCTTTGTGACCACGACCGGCTGTTTTGCCTAAACCGCTTCCGATACCGCGTCCAACACGGCGACGGTCTTTTTTCGAGCCCTCTGCAGGCGCAATCGTATTTAATTTCATCACAGCTCTTCCCACCGAAGTAGATAGGGTATTTTATTGACCATTCCACGAATCTCTGGAGTATCCAAACGTTCTACCGAATGATTTGTGTGACGCAACCCCAATCCTAGCACAACCCGCCGATGCTTCTCAGCAACGCCAATCAGACTTTTTACCAGCGTGATGCGCAGTTGCTTACTCATCGTGCCCTCCCTGGCCGCGAATTTCCTTCAAACTTTTGCCACGTTTCATAGCGATAGCCTGAGGACTGGCAAGCTTATTAAAAGCATCGAAAGTCGCGCGAACAACATTGATAGGGTTGTTGGAACCCAGAGACTTGGCAACTACATTCCGCAGTCCCACGGCCTCACAAACTGCACGCATCGCACCACCAGCGATTACGCCACTACCTTCTGGAGCCGGCCGCAGCATTACCCGCGCCGCGCCATGACGACCTTCTACCGGGTAAGGAATCGTGCCGCCCCTCATCAAGGGTATGCTCGTCATCCATCGGCGCGCCTGGTCGGTAGCCTTTTGTATACCCGCGGGGACTTCTTTGGCCTTTCCGCGGCCAAAGCCAACCTTTCCATCTCCATCGCCCACCACCATGAGCGCCGCAAAGCCGAACTGCCGTCCGCCTTTAACCACCTTAGAAACGCGGTTGATGTGAATAAGCTTTTCCTGCATTCCATCGTTAGGCTGCGTATCGCGATTTTCCCGTGCCATCTTAGCTCTCCATCAGAACGACAACCCGCCCTCGCGGGCGGCGTCGGCCAAAGCTCTCACCCGACCATGGTAACGATACCCGCTCCGGTCAAATGCCACTTCCTTAACGCCCACAGCCAGTGCCTTCGCTGCAACCCGTTGTCCGATAGTTGCGGCGGCCGCAACATCTGCGCCGCGCGGCATTTGCGCGCGGACTTCACCCTCTAGGCTGGATGCCTGCGCAAGAACCTTCCCCTGCCTGTCATCAATCACCTGGGCATAAATATGCTTGCCCGACCGAAAAACACAGAGCCGTGGTTTGGCTTGCGATGCGATGCGAGCCCGGGTTTTACGTGCCCGACGGAGCCTTGACGAATTTTTATTCATAGTAGTAAGCCTCAACCATTATTTCTTCTTCGCTTCTTTACGTCGGACATTTTCACCGGCGTACCGTACACCCTTACCCTTGTAGGGCTCCGGCGGACGATAGGCACGAATATCCGCAGCGATCTGACCGACTTTCTGCTTATCGATGCCCCGAATGACGATTTCCGTCTGCGTCGGTGTTTCGATGGTGATATCGTCAGGCACCAGATAATCCACTGGATGGGAAAAACCAAGACTCAGACTGAGCGTCTTACCCTTCGCCTGGGCCCGATAACCCACACCAATAATTTCCAATTTTTGTTCAAAGCCGTGTGAGACACCTTGTACCATATTGTTCAGTATTGCCCGCATCGTTCCCGCCTGAGCGTTTTGGTCTTCCACCCAGGTCAGTGACGCCACACCGGCATCTAGCTGCAATTCCACAGCCGGGTGAAAAGGGACAGAAATCTGCCCTTTAGGGCCTTTCACCACCAGGCAGTGTTCCGCGACATGAACTTCGACGCCCTTAGGTAGAGGTACTGGCTGTTTCGCTACACGAGACATTTTCGTCCTCCCCTTAGGATACAACGCAGAGAACTTCACCACCGATACCCGCAGTACGAGCCGCGCGATCAGTCATAATTCCCTGAGAAGTCGATATAATAGCAATACCAAAGCCGTCACGTACTCGCGGCAAATCTTCGGCACCACGGTAAACACGAACACCAGGCCGACTTACCCGCCGAATCTCCACAATAACACCGGCACCCGCGTAATACTTCAACGTTAGGTTAAGAACGGGATGCCCGTCTAACACGTCTTCTTTCACATCCAGGATGTAACCCTCTTCCACCAAGACCCGCGCAATGGCGCGTTTCAGCTTGGAAGCAGGCATCTGCACTTTCGCCTTATTTACCTGTTGCGCATTACGAATGCGCGTCAGCATATCAGCAATAGGATCCGTCACGCTCATCGTGTTTCCTCACCAGCTCGCTTTAACGATACCGGGAATCGACCCAGCCGAAGCATGCTTACGAAAGCACAGACGGCAGAGGCCAAACTTCCGATAGTAACCGCGTGAACGCCCGCACAATTTGCACCGGTGATACGCACGCACCTTAAATTTTGGAGTCCTTTCAGACTTCGCGATCAATGATTTCTTTGCCACGCGTCAAACTCCTTCAAGACCGGAAGGGCATCTTGAAGGCTTTCAAAAGCCCAAGGCCCTCATCATCATTCTTGGCGGTGGTAGTAAATACCACGTCCAACCCGCGCAAACGATCGATTTTATCATATTCAATTTCAGGGAATATGATCTGCTCTTTCACGCCCATCGTATAATTTCCACGCCCATCAAACGACCGCGGCGAGAGGCCGCGAAAGTCCCGAATACGGGGAATAGCCACACTGACCAAGCGATCTAAAAACTCATACATAACGATCCCGCGCAAGGTCACCATACATCCTATCGGATAGCCATCGCGGATTTTAAAAGCCGCTACGGACTTTCGTGCACGCGTGACTACCGGTTTCTGACCTGCAATCTTGGTCATATCGCCAACAGCCGCTTCGAGAATTTTTTTATCGCCGACGGCCTCACCCACACCCATGTTGAGCGTGATCTTTCGCAGTTTCGGCACTTCCATAACGCTGCTGAAGCCAAAATCTTGCATCAGTTTGGGCGCAATGGACGTTTTATACAACGAATGTAAACGTGCTTCCATATTATTTCCCTTGCTTAACGGCGGCCAATAACTTCGCCGTTGCTCTTAAAAACACGCACCTTCTGCCCGTCCTCAAGCACCTTATAACCAATTCGGTCCCCGTTACCACTCGCAGCATTAAAAATTGCCACGTTAGATACATGAATTGGCGCCTCTTTTTCCACGATACCGCCAGGCTTGCCCATGCGATCGGGACGAACGTGACGCTTTATCATGTTCACCTTTTCGACCACCACCCGTGATTCTTCTCGTAGCACTTTGAGCACTTTACCGCGCTTGCCCTTGTCCTTACCGGCAAGAATCACGACCTCATCATCCTTACGTACCTTCAACATGGTCATCCCCTACAGCACTTCCGGCGCCAATGAAATTATCTTCATAAAGTTAGCCCCGCGCAGTTCGCGTGTCACCGGGCCAAAAATACGAGTACCAATAGGTTGCAACTGGTTATTTAGGAGCACCGCTGCGTTACTGTCAAAGCGAATCAGCGAACCGTCTTCGCGCCGCACCCCTTTACGCGTGCGGACAACGAGAGCATTGTACACATCGCCCTTTTTTACCTTACCGCGCGGGACTGCATCTTTGATACTCACCTTGATAACATCACCGATACCGGCGTAACGCCGATGTGAGCCACCGAGCACCTTAATACACATCACTTCTCGGGCACCGCTGTTGTCTGCAACGCTCAGCCTGGTCTGCATCTGTATCATGCGTTATCCCCTTCCACAATGCCTTCGGCAAGCACTTTCACCAAACGCCAACTCTTGGTTTTCGACAAGGGGCGACATTCTTCAATTTTCACCGTGTCACCGATACGGCACGTATTTTCCGCGTCGTGGGCGTGAAACTTCTTGGATCGCCGAATATATTTTTTATAGAGCGGATGCTGAATACGACGCTCAACATTTACCACTATGGTCTTATCCATAAGGTTGCTGACTACCGTGCCAACCAAACTACGCGGGTTCTTCGCCTCGGTCATGAGTGCGCTTCCTTCTTCACAGTAATGGCTGTCCGCATGCGAGCGATATCACGACGCACAGTGCGTAAACGCGACGTTTTAGCTAACTGCCCAGTCGCGTGTTGCATACGCAACCTGAACTGCTCCTCGAGAAGGAGCATCAATTGCACCTGGCAGCCCGCCAAATCGAGTTTTTGAACTTCCTGAGCTTTCATCCCATCACCCGTCTACTCACAAATATCGTCTGTACCGGAAGCTTGGCTGCACCCAGCGCGAACGCTTCACGGGCAACTTCTTCAGTCACACCTTCCATTTCATAAAGCACTTTGCCAGGCTGAATCAACGCCACCCAGTATTCCGGGTTGCCTTTACCTTTGCCCATGCGCACTTCCGCCGGCTTTTTACTGATCGGCTTGTCCGGAAAAATACGGATCCAGATACGACCACCGCGCTTTACGTGGCGGCTGATGGCGCGCCTCGCCGCTTCAAGCTGACGAGCGGTGATACGACCACGCCCTACGGCTTTAAGACCAA
>JAKAFG010000031.1:0-2439 GCA_021818125.1 Pseudomonadota bacterium
TCGCAGCCAGAGCTACGCCGGGGCGGTCTGCGGACAATATCCATCATGCGGAAATCAGGGCGCTGGAGGTGTCATGTACTAACAATGATGAGGACTGGGTGGAGAACTGCACGGTACACTTTGCGTATCTAGATGGTCATCTGAAACTGGTGCGATGAGGGGCGGATGATTTGCCCGCGGGGTTCGAATTAGACTTGCCGCCCGCGACGGCAACAGCGTAAAACGCCTGCAGACATTCAACCATGGCCGGTTCGGCCCATTGGGTGGCCAGTTGTCTGGCTTCCTGCGCCATCCGCGCGCGCAGCATATCATTGGATAAAATGCCGGCACAGACCTCGGCAAAACCGGACGCCTGCGCCGGTGCGGGTCGTGTGCCGCGGCCGCTGGTCACAAAGTCCGCCGCACCCATGGCCGCAATGGCGACGAGAGGTAGCCCCGCCGCCAGGGCTTCAAGCAATACCATGCCCTGCGTCTCGGTTTCCGAGGCGAATACCAGAAGATCGGCGGCGGCATAGGCATCCCGCAAGACCGTGTCATGGTCCAGATAGCCGAGAAAGCGGACCTGCTCCGTCAGATCCTTTTCGACGACCTGCTGTTCCAGGGATTCCCTGAAAGGGCCGTCGCCGACCAGCAGCAAAAGGATATCCGGAAAAATCGCGCGCAGGTACCCGACCACTTCCACCAGCAGAGCGATGTTCTTTTCGGGAGCGATCCGCCCGGCATAAAGCAGCACCAACCGGTCTGCCGCGATGCCGTGGCGATCGCGAAAGGCGGACCGGTCACCCTTTGTCCGCGCGGTCAGATCAATGCCGGTGGGGATGACCCGGATCGGGGTATTGACGCCGTAGCCCCAGAGCACAGTCGCCATGGCCATGGATGGCACGATCACGCCGTCCACCGCCTGGCACTGCTGACGTGAGGGGATCCGGGCCATGGCTAGGCGCAGGATTTTGGGTATGCCCGCATAATAGTGACCGATGTAGGCCTCAAAATAGGTGTGGTAGGAACTCAGAACCGGTATCTCCAGCCTACGGGCGAGATGGGTGCCCATATAATGGGCGGCAAAGGGGGTTTGGATATGCAGCAGGTCATAGCGACGGGAGGCCAGCTCACGCGTCATGCGCAGGAGTGCCCAAGGCCACATCAATCGCTCTTCGGGATAAAAACCCGTTTTCCAGGCTGGCACACGTATGATGCCGGAATCATCGCTCGGCACGGAAGATCCATAATCGGGGACCAGCAGATCCACCGTGTGTCCAAGTCCCTGCAGCCCGCTACGAAAGCTGCGAATCGAGGTGGCAACGCCGCTGATGCGGGGGAAATAGGTATCGGAGAGCATCAGTATGCGCATCGGTGTGTCCTTGCGAAAGTGATTCAAGCGTCATCACGGCTGAGCAAGTTCGGGTCCCAGTTGTTCGCGATAGGCGGCTTCGAGCACGTCGAAACTGCGCATCCAACTCTGGGATTCGGCCCGCAGGCGACCGGCCGCACCGAACTTTTTGCGGAGACCGGAATCCTTGCTGAGGAGTTGTAACATGGGGGCCCAGTCACCGCCCGGAGGCAGGAGCAATCCATGAACAGCATCATCCACCTGCTCGTTCACCCCAGGGCAATCATAAGCGAGGATCGGCAGACCGCTGGCTTCGGCTTCGAGCACCACGTTCCCGAAGGTTTCACTGCAGGAGGGGAAGCAGAATAGATCGGCGCTGGCATACCAGCGCGCCAGATCCATGCCCTGCTGCATGCCGACACAGAGAATGCCTTCATGGGAAAGGCGGCTGAACCCTGGGCGCAAGGGACCGTCGCCCACCAGCACGAGCACCGCGGTGAGACCGCTCCTGCGCAGCGTGCGAAAGGCGGTGATGAGCGGTGTGAGATTCTTTTCGGGAGCCAGTCGCCCCACATACAGCAAGAGTCGGCCCTCCGGCCCCAGGCCCAAACTTTCCCGCAGCGTATCGTCCCGCCACTGGGGATGAAAACGCACGGTATCCACGCCTCTACCCCAACGGCGTAATTGCTGAAATCCTTGCGCCCGCAGACGATCCAAGGTGCTCTGGCTGGGAACCAGCGTGAGTTTGCCCGCATTATGAAAGGCGCGCAGATAAATTCTCGCCCCGTGGCCCAGCAGGGGTAACCCGTAATGTGCGGCATACTGATCAAAATTGGTGTGGAAGCTGGTTACCGCGGGAATGTGCAGATGCCGTGCAGCGATGAGGGCGGCGAGCCCCAAAGGACCTTCGGTGGCGATATGGACGATCTCGCTGCCCCAACCCCGCAACCAGCGCTGCAGGGTGGCAGGGGTGGCATACCCGAGGCGCACCTGGCGGTAGAAAAAGAGGGGCAGTGCGGACATGAGGCCCGGACTCGGGGATTCCCCCGCCTGTCGTGGACGGATGAGGGTGACCTCGTGACCTCGGGCTCGCAAGGCCTCGACAGCGC
>JAKAFG010000031.1:2449-13915 GCA_021818125.1 Pseudomonadota bacterium
CAGGGTGATGGCTACCCCATTGATCTCGGGCGGGTAGGTCTCCGTGACCAGGGTGATCCGCATCGCGGTTTCCGTCATGCGCCACTGGTCGCGGGCGGGAACCGGACAGCCGCGATCCGCGTGCCCACCAGGACCGCCAGCAGAACCGCCATGCTGAGCAGTTCCCGCCAGTCCATGCGGTGGCTGTACAAACCGATGAAGATCTCGCGCAGCAAAAAGGTGATCCCGACATCTGCCAGCACCTGCAGGCGGATCCGGTGAAATTCCAGATAGTCGGTGAAGGTGCGAAACAACTCGATCAGGATAAAGACCGACAGGACATCGATTACGAGCTCCCGGCCCAGACGTTTGGCAAGTTCATGGGAGGGGAAAGGCGTCGCCGTCGCGTTCAGAGTGGTGATCGCCGACACAAAATCGTCCACGAGACCCACGACTGCGCCCAGCAGGGTGAGCAGCATGATCAGGAGCAACGCAATGACGACCATATCCAAAACCTGCCCATACCAGCGCAAGGTGTGCCCTCTAAGCCACTGCGAGAATGGTTTCTTTCCCATGGACGGGCGCGATTGAGCGTTACCGCCCTACTGCTCTGCTGTAAGCCCTTCCCGGTCTATGTCCTGTTCGGCGGCGAACCAACAGGCTTCCGCCTGGTCGGCCGGAAATCCTTTCTGTTCCGCCAGAAAATAGGCGGCCTCGGCAATCCGGTGATGCCGTAGCTCAGGGTCACTCACCATCGGTGCTGCTACGGAAGCAGGCGTTTCGGTGAGCGGGACGGGACTGAACGGGACTTGTTCATGGGCATCCGGTGTTTCGTGTATGGAGGTCATGGCATTCTCCTGAATATTCGTGGAATGGGCGACACCAAAGTATCATCGTGAATCATACGGGATGAATGTGACAGTAATGTGAACGTTCGCTGAAATACCTAAACCTACGCATAGGCATGAGCTATCCAGAAAAACCGGGCTGAATGACCCACTTCGGTGTGTCATCAACAGTGGCCAGATCGGTCTCCATGGACAATGGAGAAACCGATTGGTCCATTTATCACTCCCTTTGCAGCGATTCAGCGACTTGCTCGATGGGCAAGTGTCGGACATTTTTACCTTTCGCCAGATAAATCACATGGTCGCAAATGTTGCGCGCATGGTCGCCAATGCGCTCGATAGCCTTGGCGATGAACAGCACGTCAATGGCCTGCGTGATGATGCGTGGATCCTCCAGCATATAGGTAATCAACCGGCGCATGGCAGAGCGATATTCCTGGTTGAGCATTTCGTCGCCCTTGGCCACTTCGATAGCCGCCTCCGCATCGGCCCGCGCCAGGGCGTCCATGGCCCGGCGCAGCATGTCGAGGGCATACTTGGCCATACTGTCGATGTCGCGCAACAGGGCGGGGCTCGCACTGCGTAGCCCGTCGTGGACCATCGCCAGCGCCATGTCCGCAATCTTCGCGGCCTTGTCCCCCATACGTTCCAGATCGGCAACGGTCTTGATGATGGTCATGACTAAACGCAGATCACCCGCAGCAGGCTGCTGGCGCGCGATGATGCCGATGCACTCCTCCTCGATATGCACTTCATAATTATTGACTTCATAATCACGGGAAATAATTTCCCTGGCCAGGGCGCTGTCTCCTGTTTGCAGCGCCTGGATGGCGTTGGCGATTTGTTCTTCTACCAAGTTGCCCATAGCCAAAACCATAGCGCGAATTTCCTGAAGTTCTTCATCGAAACGATGTGAGATATGCGGATCAACTTCTGCCATTTTCAGTCTCCTTAGCCGAAACGACCGGTGATATAATCTTCCGTCTGCTTCTTGCCGGGATTGGTAAAAAGCTGGTTGGTATGCCCAAATTCTACCATCTCTCCCAGATACATAAAGGCGGTATAGTCCGAGACCCGCGCCGCCTGCTGCATGTTGTGCGTGACGATCACGATGGTAAATTGGTCACGGAGTTCGTTGACCAGCTCCTCGATCTTGAGTGTGGCAATAGGGTCCAGCGCCGAAGTTGGCTCATCCAGAAGGATCACCTCGGGTTTGACCGCCACCGCACGGGCGATGCAAAGGCGCTGTTGCTGCCCACCGGAAAGACCCAGACCGCTGCCCTTGAGATTGTCTTTGACTTCATCCCAGAGTGCGGCCTGGCGCAAGGACTGCTCCACCCGCTCATCCATCTGTGTTCTGCGCAGGGGCTCGTGTCGCCGCACACCGAAAGCTATATTGTCGTAAATGGACATGGGAAAGGGCGTGGGCGCCTGGAACACCATACCCACCCGCGCCCGCAGGCGATTCAAATCCATTTGTGTCGATAGGATATTTTCGTTATCCAGCAGCACGTCACCGCTAGCCCGTTGTCCCGGATAAAGGGAATACATGCGATTGAATACGCGCAATAGCGTGGTCTTACCGCAGCCCGAAGGGCCAATAAACGCGGTTATCTGGCGCTCCGGGATATCCAGACGGATATCCTTCAGGGCCTGATTATCCCCATAAAAAAAATCCAGATTACGAACGCTGATTTTTGCAGCGCTTATTGGTAATGCAGACATAAGATTAGGCTCCTCGCTTGATTATTCCCTTGATGATCAGACGGGATACGACGCTAAGCGTAAGGACGGCGAGGGTTGCAATCAGGGCGCCAGCCCAGCCCATGGCCTGCCAGTTTTGATAGGGGCTCATGGCAAACTGAAAGATCACGACAGGTAAATTGGCGATCGGCCGGTCTAACGAGGTGCTGTAAAACTGATTGTTTAGGGCAGTAAAGAGCAACGGGGCGGTTTCTCCACTGATTCTGGCCGTGGCCAACAGGACGCCGGTGAGAATCCCGGCGCCTGCGGCACGCCAGGTGATTTGGGTGATCAGACGCCAATAGGGCACGCCTAGGGCGATCGCCGCTTCCCGCAAGGTCGCGGGCACCAGTTGCAGCATTTCATCAGTGGTGCGCACTACCACAGGGATCATGATGAGGGCTAGGGCAATGGCTCCGGAAATAGCGGAGAACTGCCCAAGCGGATGAACAATAATCGCATACACAAAAAGACCGATCACAATAGAAGGAGCGCTCAGCAGAATGTCATTGAAGAAGCGCACAACAAAACCGAGACGCCGCTGCACCGCGAATTCTCCGAGCCAAGTGCCAGCCAGAATGCCCAGAGGGGCGCCGATGAATACCGCGAGGCCAATCAGAATCAGGCTGCCCACAAAAGCATTCTTCAGGCCGCCACTATCGACACCTGGAGGCGGGGTGTTCTCCGTGAATAGTGCCGGATGCAGGGCAGAAAACCCATAGCTCAGGGTGGTCCAGAGAATCCACACCAGCCAGAAAAGGCCGAAGAGCGTGGCCAGTGTGGCCATGCTCAAATTGAATATATTCCAAAAGCGGCGACGCTGATAAAGGCTGATCACAACACGCCTCCTCCGATCCGTTTTTCCATGCGCCAGAGCAGCAGCTTGGCCAGTACCAGTACCAGAAAGCTGACCACGAAAAGGATGAAGCCCAGTGCCAGCAGGGAGGATTTGTAGAGGTGGGTGGTCGCTTCGGTAAATTCATTGGCCAGGACTGCAGCAATGGAATTGCCGGGCATCAGCAGGGAGGCGCTGAGAATGTCGGTATTGCCGATGACGAAGGTCACCGCCATGGTCTCTCCCAGTGCCCGACCGAGGCCCAGAAAGATGCCACCGACTACGGCGGAGCGCGTGAAAGGCAATATCACATGGCGCATGACTTCCCAGGTAGTGCCACCCAGGGCGTAGGCCGACTCCTTGAGGACGATCGGCGTACTCAGGAACACGTCACGCATGATGGCCGAAATGAAAGGGATGATCATAATGCCCAGGACGATGCCTGTTGCGAGCATGCCGATCCCCATGGGCGGACCCTGAAAGAGCCGGCCGATGCCGGGAATCTTGCCGAGATGGTCGTTGATCCACGGCTCCAAGTTGCCGAAGACCGGGGCAAAGACCAAAAGCCCCCACATGCCGAAAATGATGCTGGGGATGCCCGCCAGCAACTCGATGGCACTGGAAATGGGTTGACGCAGCCAGTGGGGGGCCAGTTCGGAGATGAAAAAGGCAATGCCGAAACTGACGGGTACAGCCATGAGCATGGCCAGCAATGAACTCACCAGTGTTCCAAAAATGAATATCAGGGCCCCGTACTGGTTGGTGACGGGGTTCCAGGAGGTGCTCCACAAAAAACCGAAGCCGAAGGTGCGAAAGGCATCCCAGCCCTCGCGCCAGAGGGCCACACCAATGGCGATCAGCACGAGCAGCAGGAAGAGCGCCGTGAATCCGGTGAGTCCGCGAAAAAAAAGATCCCCCCAGGCGCGCCTGGGCATAACCTGGGAGGGAATTGGTGCGGCGGGGGCCGCAGTGCCCCCTCCTTCCATTGCTCTATCTTCACTCATTACACACGCTCCTAAGGAGGTGATCAAATGCCCAGCTTTTCCTTCCAGTATGCCTTGATGGCCGTTACCGCATTTTCCGGAAGCGGGCCATAACCGATGGATTCGGCCAGTTGTTGACCATGTTCAAAGCCCCAATTGAAGAACGTGGTCACTTCCGTGTTGGTTTCCTTGGGAGCATTCACCCGCAGGATCTCCCAGGTGCAGCCCGAGATGGGCCAGCTGGTGGCGCCGGGCTGATCCGTCAGGATGACATAAAAATCCTTGGCCGTGACAAAGTTCACATGGGATGCCGCAGCCTGGAAACCTTTCAGACTTGGACTGAGCAACTTGCCCTCGCGGTTGAACATGCGCGCATAGTTCATGTGGTTTTCGAGAATGTAGGCATACTCCACATAGCCAATGGAACCGCGGATACGCTGCACATAGGCGGCCACGCCCGCGTTACCCTTGCCACCCACGCCCGTCGGCCAGGCGATGGAGGTATTGGCGCCCACCTTCTCGGCCCAGGTTTTGTTGATCTTGGACAGGTAATTTGCGAAAGTGAAGGTGGTACCGGAACCATCGGAACGGTGAACCACGGTGATGGCCATGTCTGGCAACTTCAGCCCTTTGTTCAGCGCCTGAATGGCTGGATCATTCCATTTCTTGATTTCACCCAGATAGATCCTGGCCACCACGGGGCCGCTCAGGATCAGTTGTCCTGGCTTGATTCCAGGCAGATTGACGACTAGGTCTTCGCCGGCAATGGCAGTGGGGAACTGGATCAGGTGATCCGCGTGCAGTTCTTCCGGTTTGAGTGGCATGTCACTGGCGCCGAAGGCTACGGTGCCGCTCTTGATCTGGGCAATGCCGCCGCCGGAGCCGATGGCTTGATAGTTGATCTGCGCGCCCGTTTCCTTGGCGTAGGTGGCGGCCCACTTGGAGATCAACGGATAGACCCAGGTGCTGCCGGCCCCGGTGATGGTGGTTCCGGCCAAGGCGAAGGGGCTGATGGTCAGCGCCACAGCAGCAATGAGTAATTGACTGGTTTTGCGAATTTGCATTTGATGTTCTCCTTCAGCGATAAGGGCGAATTCTACCGATGACAAATCAGACGGCGCCGTTAGTATATCTGCCAATTGTGACATTTTGATGACAGTAAGCGCTGCCCACAACCTCTTATTCATAATCATTTGTTTTTCATACAAAAAGACATAACACCTCCGGTGCAGGACAATGAACGGGGACAAGGTAGGATGCGCACTGCTTTAGTACCCATAGATAAACATGACGCGGTTGTAGAGCATCAACCAAGGCATTGGCACATTGACTACCTCACTCATCGTCGATTATACAAGACGATTGTGACAGTTTGATGAACCTACCCAACCAGTCCTTGGCACACCGATTCACCTCGAAAAATTGTAGATTGGCTCAGCGCGAGGGGGTGTAAGAATTTTTGTGTAAATGGCCATTTGGCAGGAAACTGCCGTCCTGTGAGGAAGGAGTTGTAAATGACTATTAGTAGGGCGTCTTATATGGATGCCTCCATGTGTGCAAGCCGACTTTCGATCATTGGCGCTTAAGGTCGAGTTACAGCCTTATATCCGGCCTGTTGCGCAGATTACCTTTGCTGGCCTTGATGAAATCCGCTGGAAGGGGCCTCATCTCGAAATCGTCCTTCCTCAAGCACCACCGCTGCCTTGATGATCTGGATCCCCAGCGCGTCCTCGCACATTTTCCCCTCCAGCTAGGACAGGGGCGCGTCACCACGCTTCTCTCTCGCTAGCAACTCCCAGAAGGGACTGCCTCCCCGGACATGAACCGATACAGAGCGCACAAAAAAGCCAGCACGAGGCTAGCCAGACGAGGAGGAGGAAAACGTCTCTGGATATCTTTCTTCTAGAAAGCGTACGTTAACATCAGACGCTCATAAATAAAGGAATTACCCGAACCATTCTGCGCGTTTACATTTCCGGTGGACAACTCGGTCCGGTTCCGAATTGAAAATCCTTTAAGGAACCGCGGAAAATAGGTCAGATCGGCATAGGTATAGGTTGAATTGCCATTATAGTAGCTATCAATCTTGCCGACCGCTGCTATGAACAGAAACTCCTTGTGAAGCAGGTTTTGGGTCAGCTTGACCTTCCAGGCATTACCGGGACCCGTTTCCACCAGTCCACGGATCATGTCTGTCGTATACAGGGGATCGGTCGCGTAACCGACGGTAAACGGAGAAATCGCCGCTCCACCGCCGATGGCAGAGGGATGGTTCAGCATCTGGTTATAGGACCACGTCAGCTGGCCCTTGCCCAAAACCGAGGGCATCAGATCATAGTTAAAACCAGCCTGCACACCCCAGGTGGTATTGTTTACGGAGGAACCTTTGGGAGATGATCCACCGTCAGGATTGGTACCATTCAACAGGCTGTTGTTGTCCCATTCCCTCATAAACTGAACACCGACCAGGGGATCTATGCCAAGACCTGTTTTCAGTGTGTAGGAAGCATTCCCGTAAAACATGTTGGTAAACTGGTAGAAATCGTAGTACCACAGGCTTGCCTTGGCCCCATAGGCAGCCGCGCGCGCCCCAAAAGCCAGAGTGCCTGATGTGGGCGTGGTTGATTTCCCCAGAGTACCGTTCCCTCCCCAGATGGTGTCACCCAACGCGTTGGTTGTGGCAAGAGCAGCATCTGCTCCAGCCCCGTAATAAGCATTATCCCTGTAGTAGTCATCCGAGGTGCGGCTTTTGTACCGGAATTCCCGCAACCCATAGAACGTTACGTCAGAGATCGGGCTATATTGGGCAAAGACCCCCTGATAGGTATTGACGAGAAGACGGCCGTCCGACTGGCCCAGCCATGGGGTGTTCATCTCCTGATCACCCACCTTGACGCTGAGCACCTTGGGAATGGCGTACTCCAGGTAAGCCTGGCCCAGGGCATTGATGGAAGAAGACGCGCCCATCAGAGTAGTGTCCGTCTGCGTCTGTGCAGCTCCTCCGTAATATCCTTTTCCGGAAAAAGCTGGGGCATGGCTGTTGGCACCCAGATCATTGGCGGTAAAAAATGATACGCCAGCAGAAAATCCACCAAGGAATGGTTTTGTTTTTATGTTCAGCATGCCGCCAATGGAAAACGAGCTCTGGTTACCCATGGTGGTGGAGTTGTACAGCCTGTTGAAGTAAAAAGACCGAATCTGGCCATCAATCTGTAGATAGTTGGTCAGGTCACCGATATCGGAAGCCTGGGACAGTGGGCTGACAAGGCACAACACGGCTGCAACAGACAAGGCAACCTGTTTCTTAGCGATCATAACGTCCTCCGTTCTGATGGTTTTTGGCAATACTACCCTGCACAATATACAGACCAAATATGACATTATGATGACAGTTGGAACACGCACGGAAGGAAGGGTCGCCCCCGATGGTCCAGCAGGCACGATCCACCAGAATGGGCAGAATGAATTGCCCAGGGCTCTGTGGGGGCTCCTATGCCTTGGAACCAGTCCCTGTGGATAGTATCCTTCGGCTGATCCCCGGAGCGAGGTAGGTGAGATTGTGGCGCCTTCGCCACCACTTCGAACGAGATATCCAAGTGCTGCCCTGTGCAGAAGCCCGCACAGATGAGGAAAGATCGCCCCGAATCCTCCGAACACTGTGAATCAGCGCGTAAAGATGACCAGTGCTGGGTGTTACGTCGCGCAATAAATTAGGTGCTTTATCCCAAGCTATTTGAGGTCGAAACGGAGGGGTTGTCCCACGGTCTTTCGACAAGAACACGCACCCAGACAAGAGCGGGACAGCGATGGCTATCCCGCGCGGGGTGGTTACCCTCAGAAGGGCTCTTTCTGCGCTTGAGGGGGTAGTGCCGGGAGTGGCTTATTTGTCGCCTATGTCGGCCTCAATCCCCGCATTCGCCAGTCTGGCCAATGGGCAGGAAGACCCCCATCGCCAAGGCGGGGAATGCTTTGTTGCGCAAATCCCTCTACCTACCGGCAATGGTCGCTAAGCGGCACAACCCCATCATCGCATCCTTTTGCGACCGGCTATTGGCCCGAGGCACGCCCCATGCAAGTAGTGGTAGCCGCCATGCGCCGACTCCTGCAGCTGGCGTTCGGGGTCCTCAAGTCCGGCCAGCCATTTGACCCCAACTTTGGGCTTGCGTAGCACCCTTCAAGACGGTATCTGAAGGATGGGTGTGACAACCCGATAATAAGCACGGCACACTCTGAAATGCCATCATAATGTCACATTCAGGTGCTACGATCGCCCCACGAGTTGAATGGGGAGGGGATATGTCAACCACACAACACTACTTGGCAGCCCACCGGGCCTTTTATCAGGCCATTATCCAGGTCGAACGCCTGCACGCAGACTCACAAGCGGATTTGTCCGTCGCGCAGATGTTGGAACAGGTGACCTGCCTGATCGCCGATATCCTGCATGCACCTATGGTATGGATTGGTCTGGTCCCTCACGGTCAGTCGGTATGGTCGTCGACAGCGGCAGCCGGTTCGGCTGCCGCTGTTTTTGAGGGAGTACATCTTTCTGTAGATGCAGCGATTCCCGAGGAAAATGGTCCCGAAAAGTTGATTCGCTCGAGACAACCATATATCTGTGACCTCGATGCCCATGTCATGACACCCTGGCGCAATTTAGCCATGGACAATAACATCGGAGGCTTTGCCGGAGCACCATTTTATTATGGTCAGAAAGAACGCGGCATCATTTTCATTTGTCATCGTGAGGACGAGACTTTCCCTGAGGATATCCTTGATCTGCTATCCCATTTGGCCGAATGCCTCGGAACCTTCTTCAACCGTTGCCAGACCGGACTGGAACTCGCGCGTCTGCGTCGTTATCAAAACGTATATGTAGCATTACTACAGGAAATGCTCCGCCACCCGCCGCCCGAGATCCTTTTTCAGCGGCTGGCGCAATTGCTGATGGAACATGCCGATGCCCTGGGAGTAGTCGTGTGGTCGGTCGAACCTGGTAGCGAGTGGCTGCGCCAGGTAGCGGTAGAGGCGCGCAGTGCGGATCGGGTCTGTGCGTTAAAAAGTCTCAAAGTCTCGCTCAATCCGGAACATGTGCCCTATGGACGCCCTATGGACGTATGGCTGCCGCACGAGTCTATCATTCCGCCACTAGTGGTGGAAAATATGCAGATGGATCGGGAAATCCCGGCAAGCTTGGGGTTACCGCAGTTCAGTCAGGGAGTGGCAGCCCTGGGCGGATGGCCTATAACCGCTGGTAAAGGCACGGTGCCAGTGGCGGTGTTGATGGTGGAATCCGCCGAATCGGATTATTTCAGCCCGGCGCTGCAAAGTCTCCTGAGTCAACTGGTGGATAGCATTCACATCGCTCTGGAGGAGTACCACCGTCGCCAGCTGCTGACCGCTGAGCAGGAGTCCCACGCCTGGCAGGCACACCACGACTGCCTCACCGGTCTGCCCAATCGTCTCGGCCTCACTAAGCGCCTAAACGACGCCAAGGCGCGAGCCCTGCGCCATGGTTGCTTACTGGGAGTGGCGATGCTTGATCTGGACGATTTCAAGGCCACCAATGACCGGTATGGTCATGCCGTAGGCGATCGTCTACTCATGGCCCTCGCAGCGCGCTTGAAGCAGGCCCTGCGTCGTACCGATTTCGTTGTCCGCCTGGGTGGCGACGAATTTGTGCTGATCCTAGAAGACCTGCAGGATCGGAACGATCTAGAGGCTATCCTCAACAAGATTGGCGAAGCCATCGAAACGCCCTTTGAACTCGCGGATGACCTCACCATAAGCATCCACGGCAGCCTGGGCCTCACCATATTTCCTTTTGATCAAGGAGATGCTGACCTCCTGTTGCAGCATGCCGACGAAGCCCTCTATGCACAGAAAGAGGCTAAGCTCGCGCGGAATCATTTCTGGGGCTATTACAACGAATCCCTCAACCAGCACAAAAGGATACGTTATCAGGTTTTGCGCGCTCTGCTTGGTGATGGTGGTCTACGGGTGTTTTACCAGCCGGTGCTGGATCTTGCCTCCCATCGTATCGTTGGCATAGAGGCGCTGGCCAGACTGGAAAACGGCGAAGGGGCTATCCTTTTGCCCAAGGAGTTTCTCCCCCAGTTCAACCCCGAAGACCAGCACATACTGACCCAGTTGATGCTTTCCCGGGCCATTACGGACCTGATCGAACTGGACAAGGCGGGCCATGCCCTGTGGGTTTCGGTGAATGTCACACCAGGATTGCTCTTCTCCGGCGCCTGTCTGGGCTGTCTGACTGGGTTGCTGGCCTCAAGCAAGATTGACCCGTCGCGCATTGTCCTGGAGATCCTCGAAGGTAATGACTTTCCCTCCATGGACGAGGCGCGGCGGGAGGTCCTGAGGATCAAGGCGCTGGGCGTTGGATGACATCGGCAGCGCCTACTCTTCGCTCCTTCGTTTTAAGGACCTGCCCATTGATGAGATAAAACTTGACCAGACCTTTGTGCGCAGCCTGGAAGCTAACCCCAACGGTCTGCATTTCATCAACGCGCTGCTTGACCTGAGCCGCAGTATGGGCGTGGACTTTGTGGCCGAGGGCTGCGAAACACCAGATATCCTTGACGCCCTCAAGGTTCTTCGGGTGCCGATGGTCCAAGGCTACGCCGTCGCCCAGGCCATGCCCATCACCACGCTCCGCAACTGGTTGCAACACTTCCCGACAGAAGGTACAAAGACACCCTCCAGTCTCCTTGGTATTTATGCCAGCCACCTCTCTACCTTTAGCACGATCCGCAATGTGGCGCAGAAAAATCTACGGTGGTTGGGCGAACTGTCCATAGTGGCGGAGGAGCCGTTTCTCGCCCTCAATACCGCTATTGCGGCTCAGGGCTGGGCGGGCACGGCCATAGATATCGCACATCGCGCCTATCATCCTAAATTCGGCAGTTCCCCCTGCTGATTTGGCAGGATTCCTTTGATAGGATTGGTTTTTCCCCTGTAATGGAGGCTCACCCTGTGGGTGATGATGAAAATCGGCCGCAAAAGGCCATTCCTGCGGCAGTAAAGGCCATGATCGTGGACACACTGGGCGGTCGCATTCAGG